>JBOGOW010000163.1:0-8100 GCA_050748285.1 Pyrinomonadaceae bacterium | reverse complement strand
CAATTGGGCCGCCAGAATATGGTATCAAGATGGATTACAGGTAAACCCTTTATCTTGCCCAAACGACGCGATAACGTCGATTTTCCCGACCCGCCGGAGCCGATGATGACAACCTTTTTCATTTGTCCGAAAACATGTTGCGAGCGCGCGCCCGAAATCCCGCCGTCGCATGCGGCAGGTGCTTTTCAACGAGCAGCCGCAGTTCGTTTAGCAGTGCCGGCTTGTTTTTCGCTATCCGAGCCGCAACGGACATCGCAAAAACGCGGATCGCGACGGGCTGATGCGGGTCGTCAACAAGATTGAAACACGCATCGAATACGCGGCCGTGGTAACGCTTCGGGATCTCGATAAATTGCAACGAGCGAATCACATTTCGCCGCACGGCGTCATGTACATCGTCGCGGTCGAGCTGCTCGACGAGCCTACCGAAATAGGGTTTTATAAGTTCGGGGCGATGCTCCGCACAATAGTTTACAGCCCACGCCGCACGCTGCGAAAGCCGATAGATAGGCCCGAGAAAATGCGACATCAATTCGGCAAATCTTTTCGGATTGTCACCGATGTATCGGACGATCTTCATCGTCTGATGTTTCGAATGTTCGGCAAGCAGTGCCTCGCGGATGTCCATTACGCGATCTGATAAAAAGCATCGCGTCCCGGATATCGAGCCGATTCGCCGAGGTCTTCTTCGATGCGGAGCAGTTGGTTGTATTTCGCGATACGGTCGCTGCGGCACAAGCTGCCGGTTTTTATTTGCCCGGCATTTGTCGCCACGGCAAGGTCGGCAATGAACGTGTCTTCGGTTTCGCCGGAGCGGTGCGAAATGACCGCGGTCATCTTATTCGTTCTTGCCATTTCGATAGTGTCGAGCGTTTCGGTCAACGTGCCGATCTGATTTACCTTTATCAATATCGAATTTGCCGCTCCTTCATCGATGCCACGTTTCAGAAATTTTACATTCGTAACGAAAAGATCGTCGCCGACAAGCTGTATGCGGTCGCCGACCGATTCTGTAAGGCTTTTCCAGCCTTCCCAATCGTTTTCGGCCATGCCGTCTTCGATAGAAATGATCGGATATTTTTCGCACCAATCGGTCCAATAGGCCGCCATTTCGTCGGACGAAAGTTCGCGTTTGTCGCTTTTCTTAAAGATGTATTTTCCGTCTTTGTAGAACTCGCTCGATGCCGGATCGAGAGCCAACATTACGTTTTCGCCGGCCTTGTAACCGGCTTTGTCTATCGCCTCGAGGATCGTCTCGACCGCTTCCTCGTTAGATTTCAGGTTCGGAGCAAAGCCGCCTTCATCGCCCACGCCGGTCGAGTAGCCGCGCGATCCGAGCACTTTTTTCAGGTGATGAAAAATCTCGGCACCGCAACGCAACGCTTCACGAAAGCTTTCGGCGCCGACAGGCATCACCATAAATTCCTGAAAATCGACATTGTTGTCGGCGTGTGCGCCGCCGTTCAAAATGTTCATCATCGGCACCGGCAGAGCGCGTGCATTCACACCGCCGATGTAACGATAAAGCGGAATTTCGAGGACGGAAGCTGCCGCACGCGCGTTTGCAAGCGAAACGGCAAGCAAGGCATTTGCACCTAAATTGGATTTGTTCGTCGTGCCGTCCAAGCCGATCATCGTCTCGTCGATCAATGTTTGATCCAGGCAGTCAAGGCCCTCGATCTCAGGGCCGAGTTTTTCGTTTACGTTTTCGACGGCCTTCAAAACACCCTTGCCGAGATAGCGAAGGTCGTCGCCATCGCGAAGTTCGACGGCCTCATTTTCGCCGGTCGATGCGCCGCTCGGAACCGCGGCGCGTCCCGTTGTTCCGTCTTCTAAAATAACCTCAGCCTCAATTGTCGGGTTCCCGCGGGAATCCATAATCTCCCGCGCCCAAACTTGTTCGATCAAGCTCATGCTTTTTTCTTTCTCCAAATTGAAAATGTTCTTCCGTTAAATCGTAAAGCCTAAGCCGAGATTCGCAAAACGAAGTGTTCGTTTCGCAAGCGCAAAATCTGCGCCGTCCAGACAATTTATAGTTTGTTTCTTAGCGCTTCTTTTGGTGTCTTTTCGTGTCGTTTCGTGGATTCTTTTCAGGCAAAGAATTATTCTATCCACCAAAACACACGAAGCAACACGAAAAATATCCGAACACGCTGCGTTTTGAAATGTTAGCTATAGTTATCCCGGATTACGCGGGTAGAAAACATTTTGACGTGCGCCTATCAAATCTTTAGTTTGAAAAGAGCCAAGAGCTGCCAGCTTAGAGCTTTCAGCCGTTTTTCCGCCGAAAAGCCGCGGTTCCAAGGTTTACCCGATAGTAGAATGTTCCAATGCGTAATCCGGGTTTATTATATCTGTTGATATTATTAGACTAAGAGGATGAGGGTTCGAACTCTGACTTTTCCATTCGGACACTTAATATTCGGCGTTTCGCGGTCTTTTCGACGGTAAAAATATGGCCGTTGAATGGAACTGTTTCGCCTTCTTCGAGAATTCGGCCGGCCTCAGACATTAGAAAACCGGCGACCGTTGTATAACCATCGGAGATCGGCACATTCAGCCCGAGCCGCTTGTTCAGGTCGCGAACCGCAAGACCGCCGTCGAGGGTGCAGCTTCCATCCGGCTCTTCCTTTATTTGTTCGTTCACTTCTTCGTCATGCTCGTCGGAAATTTCACCTACGATCTCTTCAAGCAGATCCTCAAGCGTGATTATTCCTTCAACGCCGCCGTGTTCATCGACGACAAACCCGAAGTGAAACATTTCACGCTGCATCTGTCTAAGAACGTCTTCGAGACGTGCGGTATCGACAACGTAATTCGGCTTTTGTATTATCGATGCGACCGGGAAATCTTCAGGCTGCGCCAAAGCGTTCAGAACGTCTTTTACAAGAATGATGCCTACAATATCATCGAGCGATTCGCGATAAACCGGAAGGCGCGAATAGCCGTGAAGCCGAAATGCTGCGGCCACTTCATTCAATGTGCACGATTCCTGCAGCGCAACGACCTCGGTTCGCGGTATCATCGCTTCTTTCACGGTTGTCTCAGAAAACTCAAAAACCTGATCGATCAGACGGCGTTCTTCCTCGTTCAAATGACCGCTGGCCTGCGAAACGCGGATCAATTGGCGAATTTCATCTTCCGTATAGCTCGAACCGTCTTCGCCTGACGGACGCAGGCCAAACAGACGTACGGTCTGCGTTCCCGCCCAGTCGAGAAGGCGAATCGGGTAATAAAACACCTTGTAAAAAAACTGGAGCGGCACGGCGATGATGTAGCAAATTCGTTCTGAAAGTTCTAAAGCCGCGGTCTTTGGAGCAAGTTCGCCGAACACGATATGGAGAAATGTAATGAACGAAAATGCAATGATGAACGAAACCGTGTGGAGTAAAGTTGCTGACTGCAAAACTTCTATCCCGGAAGTTTGGGCAAGCCAGAACATCACCGGATCGAGCAATTTTGCGACCGCAGGTTCGCCTATCCAACCCAGACCGAGCGACGAAAGAGTGATGCCAAGCTGAGTCGCGGAAATATACGCGTTCAGATCGTTCAGCATCGCAAGCAGCCGTTTCGCCGGTTTGTCACCTTCGGCGGCGGTCGATTCGATACGAGATTTTCTAACGGCTACGAGCGCAAATTCACTGGCGACGAAAAAGCCATTCGCCGCAACTAAAATGACCACAAGGAAAATATTAAACGCCGACCAACCAAGCGTCGGGGTTTCGATAACAGCCGATGAATCAGCAAGAAAAATAAAGAAGGCTAAACTAGCGGGGTCGTCCATTAAAAATGAAAATGCGTGTCGCTTACTGCAATACTCCTGTTTGTCCGACGTGTGCCAAAACACTCACGGAATCAACAACGGATTATATCATAAATGCTATTGCCTATTGTTCGCGTGCATCGATCAATTCCTGGATCAACATTTGACATGAACCGCAACCTGTTCCCGCATTGCACACCTTCCCTACAGATTCGATGTCGGATGTTCCTCGGTCTTTCATTAACTCGACGATCTCTCTTTCCGAAACGCCGAAACACGAGCAGATCAATGCGTCTTCGCCCTGAAACTCTTCGACCGTCCGTCTGCGGTAATCGGCAAGCGCGTTGCGAAAAGCTTCGACGGCGATGTCGATACAGTGAGTGCGACCTTCCGTATTCGCGTTCAAAGTCGAAGTTAGATTCGATTCAAGGTCGGTGATACCGGCAAGATCGGTAAGGTTAATGTTCTGAAATCTTGATGCTATAAATTCCGATGCGGCGACGGCGTAACCGCAGCCGTTCGTTTTATAACGGATCGATTCTAGGAATTTCGTTGCCGGCTCTATCTGCAAGCCGATTCTCACAAACGAGCCGCAAACGAAGCTCGCTGATTTGCCGGCTGCATCTTCCCTTTCACATTCGCCGACGCAGCGTAACGAACGCATGATTGCGGCGATTGATTCCGGATAAACTGACACCAGAAGATTTTGCCACACTACGGGCTGCAATTTAATTCGATCTAAGAAGTTCTGCTTGCGCAAATGACCTAAAATTCCCAATCGTGTAAAATTTAATGTATGCAGTATCGGTTTTCGGTATTTTTGATTCTGACGACCGCGGCCCAACTCGCGTGTACACCGGCCGCTGCGCCTGTCGCTGTCGGGAACAAACCGATCTCGGTAAACGGCGTGCCGTCAAAGGATGCACCTGCCGGCCCAAGCGCGCCGTTGTCCGAGATGAGTTGGGCCAATTTCGACGGAAACGTATCGAAGTTGAAAGACCTCAAAGGCAAAGTGGTTCTGCTCGATTTTTGGGCGACGAACTGCCCGCCTTGCATAGAAGAGATTCCGCACCTTATGGAATTAAAGTTGAAATATGGAGATGATCTTGTATTGATAGGGCTGCACGTTGGCGACGCTGAAGATCGGCAAAAAGTGCGGCCCTTTGCTGAAAAACTCAAGATCACGTATCCGCTTGCGTATCCCGACGATGCGCTCACGCGCTTCATTTTTGCGAACGAATCGGCAATACCGCAGACGGCCGTCATCGACCGTAATGGCAATATGATCAAAAAGATCGTCGGATTTAATAGCCGCATCAAATCGGAACTCGATGAAGCTGTTGGTCAGGCTATCGGCACGAAAGCGGCAATCTAAAAAATGCAAACATGCGAGAAAATTTCGGCAGGCGGTGTTGCGTATCGAATGAACGGAACCGAAATTGAGATCGCGTTGATAAAAACGTCGTCTGAAGGCCGTTGGCAGCTTCCAAAAGGCATCATCGATCCCGGCGAAACGGCAGAGATCGCCGCCCTCCGCGAAGTTCGGGAAGAAGCGGGAATAGATTGCGAATTGCTCCAGCCGATCGATGTAATCGATTACTGGTTCGTTGACCGGCACGGCGTTGAACCGATCAAAACGCATAAGTTCGTTCATTTTTTTTTGATGAAATATCTCTCCGGCAATGTCGCCGACCACGACGACGAGGTCGTTGAGGCACGCTGGTCAACACCTGCTGAAGCAGCGGCAATGCTGGAGTTCGAGGTGGAACGGAAGATCGTAAAGACCGGACTAATAATTGCCGAAACTCATTCTACGGCCGACCAAGGGAATAAAGTGAAAACGGCACCCACGAAAAGTTAAGTTAAATGACTGACCTATGTTAGAATTCTCTAAGTATGCTGACCAAATCTTCAAATGGCAACGCCGAACAGAATGGGAAACGCGATTATTCGCACCTGCCGCGCGCCCGTGATTTTAAGTTACCCAAGAAAATTTCACCTGAATTGAAGGCGGCTATGGAAGCAACCCGCGAGGCCATGAAAGCGCTGGAACGCGAAGAAGAAAAATATGGCAAAAAGCCCCGTTTTTGATACATCGGTCTTTTCACCGTACAAGAATCTTATTGAGCCGCAAATTCCTTCCGCCTTGTTTCCGTCAATCGTATTCTATGAATTAACAACTACGAGCATAGATGAAAGCACGCTGAAACTTTATTTGAGCTGGCGGCTGACGCTGAGTAAAATCAACAGAGTTCTTACCCCGTCAGCCAACGATTGGTGGAAAACCGCTAAATCGATCCGGCGACTTTACCTCAAGAAAACCGCACCGGTCAGCAAACTGCGTACGCTGCAGAATGATGGGCTGATAGCCCGGTTGGCGGTGAAAAACAATGGTTTTGTTGTCACCATGGATGTGGACGATTTTGAAATTCTCAAACGCGAAATGCCGAATTTGGAAGTAGTTTCGGCGGAATATTTCTTTAGCTGAACATTTCCGGAAGTAAAGTTTTGCACTTAGCATAAAAGATTATGCGCGATATTCCAGTTGGCAACGGCTCGCTGCTCGTCAACTTTGACGACAAATATCAGATTCGCGATATTTATTTTCCGCACGTCGGGCAGGAGAATCATACCGAAGGTTTTCCGTGTCGCTTCGGCGTTTGGGTGGATGGTGCTTTTTCCTGGGTTGCGCACGACGGGTGGACGCGCGAACTAAAATATCTGCCGGAAACGCTAGTGACCGATGTAAAAATTCACAATGAACACCTTGGCATAACGATCTTTTGCAACGATACGGTCGCGAGCCACGAAAATATATTCCTGCGCAAAGTGCGCGTTGCCAATACGCGAAACGATGAGCGCGAATTTCGAATTTTCCTTCATCAGGATTTGCGAATTTACGAAAATGCTTTTGGCGATACTGCTTTCTTCGACCCCGAAACGCATGCGGTGATCCACTACAAAAAGCATCGGTATTTTTTAATAAATACCGAACCGCATTTCGACAGCTTTGCGACCGGCCGCAAGGCGTTTCACGAAACGGAAGGTACATGGCGGGACGCGGAAGACGGAATGCTGCAGGGCGGTGCGATAACCGAAGGTTCGGTAGATTCGACCATTGGCGTACATTTCACCCTCGCCGCCGGAGCCGAATTTGAATTTTTTTATTGGATCGCTGCTGCCGTTTCTTATGATGAAGCGGCCGATTTAAATAACCTGTTGGTTGAACGACGTCCGCAAAAATATCTCGATTATACCGAAAATTATTGGCGGGCATGGGTAAACAAAAACGATCGGACGTTTGAAGGATTGCCGGACAAAATCATCGATCTTTATAAGCGCTCACTTCTGATCGTTCACACGCAGATCGACCGCGACGGAGCGATACTTGCCGCGAATGACCACGATGTAACCGCGCGCGCGACCGACCATTACAGCTATCTCTGGACTCGCGATGGCGCTTTTGTCGCAAACGCGCTTGACGCCGCCGGTTTCTCGCATCTGACTCGAACGTTCTTCGACCTCTGCGGTCGCATAATTCACGAAGAAGGTTATTTCATTCAAAAATACAACGCTGATGGCACAGTTGCTTCGGGCTGGCACGCTTCCTGGGATGTTGAAAAGGGCGAACGGATCGTGCCAATTCAGGAAGATGAAACGGCACTGGTTCTGTGGGCGCTTTGGGAACATTACGATAAGTATCGCGATATCGAATTTGCGCATCGTCTCTACAGAAAGGTGATCGTTCCGGCGGCGGATTTTATGACCGAGTTTCGCAATCAAAAATACCGACTGCCCAATCCGAGTTGGAATCTTTGGGAAGACAGTCACGGCATTCACACGTTCACGTGTTCAACCGTAGTCGCCGGTTTGCGGGCGGCCGCTAATTTTGCCGAACTTTTCGCTGAGCAAGAGCGGGCAGCCATCTATTCGTCAGCGGCCAAAGCCGTCAAAGAAGGAATGCTCGATCACCTGTATAGCCGTGAGACTGGGAGATTCCTTCGTTCGTTACGTTCTAACAATGACACGCTCGAACCGGATGCAACCGTCGATGCGTCACTTTTTGGAATTTTTTACTTCGGATGTTTCGATGTTGACGACGAAATGGTAGTAAATACGATCCGCGCGATCGAGGACATACTGACCATCGATGGCGGCATAGCGAGGTTTGAAAATGACGGCTATATGCGCGTCTCAAACGCCGTAACCGGCAATGCGTGGTTCATTTGCACGCTTTGGCTCGCTGAATATTACATTGCCGCCGCCAGGACTGAAGAAGAAATGGCAAAGGCGTTGAAACTAATAGAATGGACGGCAGACCGGGCACTGCCTTCAGG
>JBOGOW010000162.1:0-8100 GCA_050748285.1 Pyrinomonadaceae bacterium | reverse complement strand
CCGTGGTATTGTGTGAAATTTTAGGTAATTTGCAGTATTAAATTTACAAATTGCATGCAGGCCGAACTAACGACCAATGGCTCGCAGTCAAAAACAAAAACATCAAGCCAATCAAACTTTTACACGAATATTAGAGCAATGTCAACGAAATACGCCGATTTGCATTCAAAATCCCGAATTTCAAAGAAAAACAAGAAATATAGCCGCTTGCCTGAGCTATGACAATAATTTATAACACAGATTCTATTTAAAGCAAAGAAAATTGCCAACTTACGGCAAATAAATCAGAAAAAAATGGCGGTTTAGCCGGCGTCATTGATTGCCGCCGGAGCAAGTTTCTGATTTAATCAACTGAGTTTGAAAAGGATATTATTTTATGAAAACACGATTTTCAATTATTTTGATATTCGCGATAGCTTTTTCCGCCTGCTCGTCGAATCAAAGCCCGGATGTTAATTCAAGATCGAATTTATCGAAACCTGTCAAGATCGGATTTTCGATGGCGACCGTTAAAGAGGAGCGATGGCAGCGCGACCACGATGCGTTTCTCGCGCGCTGCAGGGATCTTGGCGTCGAATGTCCGATTCAGGTTGCAAATAACAGTTCGAGCCGGCAGGCGAACGACGTCGATAATCTGCTGACGCAGGGAATCGACGTTTTGGTGATCGCACCGCAGGACGCGACGGATGCGGCGGCGATGGTCGATAAAGCGAAAGCTCAGGGCATACCGGTTATCAGCTATGACAGGCTTATCAATTCGACAAAACTCGATCTCTATATTTCGCATCAGGTCCCGATAATCGGAAGGCGGATGGCGGAATACGCATTGGAGTATATGCCGAAAGGGAAATACATAATGGTTTACGGCGCATCGACCGACAACAATGCGCACATTATGAAAAAAGAACAGCTTGATGTTTTGAAACCCGCGATCGATCGCGGCGATATCAAGATCGTTGCGGAGCAATTCATTACGGATTGGAAAAACGACCTCGCTTTGAATTTTGTCGAGAACATTCTTACAAGAGAAGCGGACGACATTCAGGCGATCGTCGTTTCGAATGACGGGATGGCCGGCGGCGTGGTTTCGGCCCTTGAGAAACGCGGTCTTGCCGGTAAAGTGCTTGTTACCGGACAAGACGCGCAGCTTGACGCGCTCCAGCGGATCGCAGAAGGTAAACAGTCGATGACCGTTTACAAGGCGATTATTCCATTGGCAAACGCGGCGGTCGATGCAGCGATAAAACTTGCAAAAAAGGAAAAGCTCGAAACGACGCCGTTTACAAATGATGCAAACAATTCCGTCGTGCCGTCGATTCTTTTGGAAGTTGTCTCGGTCGATAAAAATAATCTGATGCAGACCGTTATCAAAGACGGGTATGCAAAGTTTGAGGACGTGTATCGCAACGTGCCGGTTAGCGAACGTCCGAAACAGAACTGAATGGGTGATAGAAATTCCGAATACGTTCTTGCGGCCGATCTGGGCGGGACGAATATGCGGATCGGCATTGTCGATCGTGAAGGCAATATTCTTGCGCGGGAGCGTGGGGAGACGCCTTCGGTGGGATCGCCGCTTGATATTGCAGATACTATTGCGGCGCTGACTAAGGAACTTTTGGATTCATTCGAATATTCCGATTCGATCTCGATGTTTGGATTGGCAATTCCGGCGGTGATCGATTTTTCGTCGGGAAAAATATCCATAGCGCCAAATTTACCTCAACTTGATCGAACCGACCTGTCTGGCGAAGTTGAAAGCCTTACAGGGCTTAACGTAGTGCTTGAAAACGACGCAACCGCAGCCGCCATCGGCGAACATTGGCTGGGTGCCGCAAAAGGGACATCGAACGCTATTTGCATCACGCTCGGCACCGGCGTCGGCGGCGGATTGATAATCAATAACAAACCGTTTTCCGGTGCCGACGGCACGGCGGGCGAGATCGGGCATATCTGCGTCGAACCGGAAGGGCCGAAATGCGGCTGCGGGAGCCGAGGCTGCATCGAGCAATTCGCATCCGCGACCGCGATCGTTAGAATCGTGAAAGAACGCATGGATGCACAGACGCAGAAGGACTTTGGCGAGATCACGGCGAAACATGTTCATGATGCTGCGGTCGATGGCGATGCAATCGCACTTTCGGTTTTTGAAACTGTCGGTTATTATCTTGGTATTGCGTTCGCCGATCTCGTAAACGTCTTAAATCCCGAAGTGATAGCCGTCGCCGGCGGGGCAGCAGCTTCATTCGATCTGTTTATGCCGATGGCAAACAGCGAGATGCGAAAAAGGGCGTTTCAACAACCGGCAGAACGTGTTAAGATTGTGCGCGGCCTATTGGGTGACGATGCAGGCATTTTGGGTGCAGCGAAGAAAGCATTTGATCAGGCCGACAAGCGCTCTATTTAGATCAAATTTTCAACCGTTAAACCTATGGATGTTTTTCACAAAGTCCTATCTCGCATCTATAAAGATTCAGGCGGGAAGGCGACCGTCAAAGTAGATATGGGCGAAATCCTTAAAGAAGAAGGATTTTTCCCAAGCGGCGAACAGATCAGCAGCCACATGGTGAAAGAAGGCTGGATAACCGAAGCCGACAAAAAATTTGTTGTTTTTATTACGCATTGGGGAGTCGCCGAGGCCAAGAAAGCTTCGACGAACAAGCCTGATAACACGAGAGCGATGGAGAAAGATTCGAAATTGTTTATTTCAGGTGCAAAGCAGCTTTCAGTCATGGCCGAAGAATTTGACGGCGAGCCCTCGAAATCAGGCTTGAAACTAATGGAAAAGCAATACGCCGAGCTCGGTTCACTGCTTGGAAAGATCAAGGAGAGTCTGGATTGATTTGCATTTCTTGCTCATTATGAGCTAATATTCTCGTTTGCTGGAATACGCCGTGCGTAAAGTGGGTCTTGTGCCCACTTTTTATTTTTTGAAAACACGATGGATTTAACACGCATCAATGAGCAGGTCGGCCTGATAGCACGAGAGCTTGCCGAGGATGGCAGATTCGAATTTGTTCGTTCTGAGATCGGCGGCACAAAACGGAGTCCGGTTGTGAGGATCTTTATCGACAAGGCGGACGGGCTGACGATTGAGCACTGTGCCGAAGTTTCACGAGCGGTCGAGGCACGATTGGATGCGGATGACATCATCCCGACGAAATACGTGCTTGAGGTTTCGTCGCCAGGCCTGGAGCGCGACCTATTGAGTATTGAAGATTTTCGGCGTTTCAAAGGGAAACTTGCAAGGGTCAAATCGAAAGATGAAGTTGACGGCGCGAAGGTTTTCGTAGGCGTGATCGAGGAAGTAAATGAAAATGAGATCGTTTTGGGGACAAAGAATTCGGGAGCGGTCATGATCCCGTTCGATTCCATTACGAAGGCGAATCTTAAACTCGATCTCAGCATGGAATTGAAAGGCAGTTAAATATTTAGGGCATTAAAATGTATATGAAGAAGGTGAACATCCTGTGGTAACGACATCAACGATCGGACAGAGCATTGAAGCACTTTGCAGCGAACAAGGGCTTGATCGCGACATGGTCATCGAAGCGATGAAAGAAGCTGTGAAGGCGGCCGCGCGCAAGCAGTTCAAGAATCAGGACAAGACCGGTGAGAGCATTCAGGTCGAGTGGAATAACGAGGAAGGGATAATCGAGATCTCAACGCAGAAAACCGTCGTTGCGGTGGTCGAGGACTCATCATTCGAACTTTCGCTTGTAGAGGCTCAGGAGCTTGCGGGGGACGAGATCGAGCTTGGCGATATGCTCCTTATACCGCTCCCGCAGGAAGAGATGGGCCGCATTGCCGCGCAGACGGCAAAACAAATTCTTGTCCAAAAAGTGCGCGAAGCGATACGCGAGAAAGTTTACGATGAATACATCGACCGCAAAGGCGAGCTTATCAACGGAATGGTCAAGCGGTTCGAGCGCGGCGATCTGATCGTCGATCTTGGCAACAACCTCGAAGCAATATTGCCGCGAAACGAGCAGTCGCGCGGCGAAATGTGGAATCAGGGCGAGCGAATTCGTGTTGCGATCGTCGATGTTTCCAAGGAGCAAAAGGGACAGCAAATAATCGTTTCACGCGGTTCGCCGGAACTGGTGAAAAGGCTTTTCGAAATGGAAGTTCCGGAGATCTACGACGAAACGGTCGTGATCAAATCGGCAGTTCGCGAACCCGGCGACCGTGCGAAGATCGCGGTTACGTCGAATGAAAAGGACGTCGATCCGGTCGGTGCTTGCGTCGGCATGAAGGGTTCTCGTGTTCAGTCGATCATCAAGGAGCTTCGCGGAGAGAAGATCGACATTATCGAATGGTCGGATGAACCTTCCGTTTTTGCGGCAAATGCACTGTCGCCGGCAAAGGTTTCGCAGGTGCGAATTACCGATATCGACAATCGCGGAATGACCGTGATCGTCGGTGAGGATCAGTTGAGCCTTGCGATCGGCAAAAAAGGGCAGAATGTGCGCCTTGCGACGCGGCTTGTCGGCTGGGACATCAAGATCGTTAGCGAAGAAGTGCTCAAGAAAGAGATCGCTTTGCAGATGGGCAAAATGATCGCTTCGGGCGAGGCAGTGCCGCTAACCGAACTCGAAGGCGTTACGCCGAATCAGGCCGAAACGCTTGCCGAACACGGCATCGAAGACATTGAAAAATTGGCCGCATCGACCGTCGATGAGTTGAGCGAATTTCTAAACGTCAGCCTGGATGAAGCGGAATCAATACTCGTTTCCGCAAAGGCGATAGTTGCCGCAAAGGAAGAACCGGAAGCTGATTCTGAAGTAGAAACTGCCGGCGAACCCGAAGCAGAAACTGTCGTTGAGGTCGAGACAACCGAAGCCGCTGCGGATTCGCCGGAAACTGAGACAGCAATGGAAACGACGGAAGATTCGGATGCTGCCGAGACTGTCGTAGAATCGCCGGACGAGGAAACCGGGGGAATTGCGGCATCGGATGAAGATGTCGAATCGGTCGAAATGACGACTGAAGATTCATCGGAAACGGAAGGCGAATCCGAAAAAGACGAAGCGGCGGCATAGTAATTTTGAATTGTATTTAAGACCGGTCCCGACAGGCGATATTTATGGCAGTAGGCAAGAAGATCCGTGTTTACGATCTTGCGAAAGAAGTTAAGCAGGACACAAAACGCGTAATGGAAGACCTCCGACGCGAGGGCGCGGATGTAAGTGTGCCTTCTAACTCGGTCAGCGTCGAGCTTGCCGAGAAGATCAGGCAGCGTTACATTCCAAAGGCGGAAGTCGTGCCGAAACGCACCATAAAGGTCATCAAGGCCTCCCAAAAACCCAGTGTTCAGGAAGAATCTCCGCAGGTTGAGACGGAAGTAGAAGTTGCCGAACCGGAAATACCGACAGAAGCTGCAGAACCAAAATCGGAGCCTGTCCCTGATATTGTCGCAAAGCCGAAAAAGACGGTTCGCAAGGTGCTCGTCAAAAAAGCTGAAGAAGAAACGCCGGTCGAAGACGTGATTTCCGAACCGGAAATCGAGGCTGTCGAAGAAAAAACTGTTCCTCAAATCGAAACTAACGGCGACGGCAAAGCGGTAAAAACCATCGCAAGGACTGCCGGGCCCGAGGGGACTAAGATCAAGCAGCTGATCCTTTCGAAGGAAGGCATAGAAAAAGGCGTGAAGCCGGGCGAACGTCTGGTTTCGGATGCTCCGACAAAGACCGGGAAACTGAGTGAATCGGCCTCGCCGCGCGACAGGTTCGGCCGTCCGCAATTCAAGGGAACGCCGGGTGAAACCAACGCGCCTCAAATGACCTACACGCCGCCGGCCGATAATCGGCGGCGGCCCGGACGTTCGGGCGGTCGAAAGTCGCGGGGCGGTGATGATAAAAGCGGCAAATTCGCCGAACGCGATCAGGATGCACCGCGGCTTCGCACCATCGAAGAGCGGATCATGGATCAGGTCGGAAAAGTTCCCGAAGGCGAATTCAAACCGGTTCGCCTTACCGAAGGCGCGACGATCCGTGAATTTGCCGAATCGATGGGCATCACGCCGCGCGACATCGTGCAGCTTCTGATCAAAAAAGGAATTTTTGCTACCTTGAACCAGCCGATTGGCGAAACGATGGCGGTCGAGATGGGGATGGATTTCGGCTACGACATTCGCTTCGTTCCGTTCGAAGAAATGGTGATCGAGCAGGAATTCGAAGATCTAATCGCGGCCGATGCCGACGACGCTGAATTCGCGCGGGCACCGGTTGTTACCGTAATGGGCCACGTCGATCACGGTAAAACATCGCTTTTGGACGCGATCCGTTCAACGCATGTAGCCGATGGCGAGGCAGGCGGCATCACGCAGCATATCGGGGCATATAGCGTGCTCGTTCCGAATCCCGAAAACAAAGACGAACAGCGGCGCGTCGTATTTCTCGACACGCCGGGCCACGAAGCGTTTACGATGATGCGTGCTCGCGGTGCAAAGGCAACCGACGTCGTTATTCTTGTTGTCGCCGCCGACGATGGCGTGATGCCGCAAACCGTCGAAGCGGTCGAGCATTCCAAGGCTGCCGGCGTGCCGATAATCGTCGCGATAAACAAGATCGACAAACCGGATGCAAGTCCGGACAAGGTCAAGCAGGGACTTGCAGTTCTCGGTCTCCAGCCGATCGATTGGGGCGGCGATACCGAAATGGTTGCTGTTTCCGCAAAGAAACATGAGAATCTGGATGCGCTGCTCGAAACCGTTTTGCTCCAGGCTGATATTCTCGATCTAAAAGCTAGCCCTACCCGACGTGCATCCGGTGTGGTTCTCGAAGCAAAACTCGATAAGGGACGCGGTGCCGTCGCAACCGCGCTTGTTCAGCAAGGAACGATGCGTGTCGGCGATCCGTTTATCGTCGGGCAATTTTCAGGCAAGGTTCGCGCGATGTTTTCGGATCGCGGCGAATCGGTAACGGAAGCGCCGCCCGCAACGCCGGTCGAGATACTTGGGCTTCAGGGCGTTCCGCAAGCCGGCGATTCGTTCCAGGTTGTTTCCGACATCGATCGGGCGCAAACTATCGCCGGTCAGCGGCAGATGCACGCGCGTCAGGCGGCGATGCTCAAGACTACAAAACGCGGTATCGAATCGCTCGGTCAGGCGGAGATCAAGGAACTTCTCGTCATTCTCAAAGCCGATGTTCAGGGATCGGTCGAGGTACTTCGCGGTACGCTTGAAAAACTTTCGACGGAAAAGGTCAAGGTTCGCGTGATACGTGCCGGTGTCGGTGCAATCGCGGAATCCGACGTGCTGCTCGCATCGGCGACTCAGGCGGACGACACCGCAACAGCGGTCGTCATTATCGGTTTCAACGTCCGCCCGGCTGCCCGCGTCGCAGATATAGCAAAGCATGAAGATGTCGATATTCGCCTGCACTCGATAATTTACAAGGTTGAAGAAGAGATCAAGGCCGCAATGATCGGGATGCTCGACGCCATCGAGAAGGAAGTCATTCTCGGCAAAGCCGTCGTACAGGAAACCTACAAGGTTACACGTATCGGCACGATCGCCGGCTGTCGCGTTTCGGAAGGCCTCATCCGCAGACAAGCAAAGGCTCGGCTGATCCGAGACGGCGTCGTCATTTGGGATGGCGATATCGCCTCGCTAAAACGTTTCAAAGATGATACCAGCGAGGTCAAGCAGGGTTACGAATGCGGTATCAGCCTTGTGAATTTCAACGACATAAAGGTCGATGACGAGATCGAGGCATACGTGATCGAAAAGATCGCGGCGACGGAGCTTTAGGGCTTCACATTGAGAGAATTAAGAGGTGTATTTATGACGCTCACTACTATTCGCGAAAGAGTTACTGTAAGCAATGGCGGGCGAGTGGAAATTCCGCCCACATTTCTTGAGGATGGAACGGAGGTCGAAGTTCTTATTCTGGTCGAAGAAGAAATCGATGAAACAGAATACTTGCTTTCTACTCCTGAGAATCGCAAACGGATGTATGAAGCATTGGAAGAGTTGAAGCATCCGGAGAATTTTATTCCACTCAATGCAGCCGAATATGAGGGACGTATAACTGACTCCTAAGGCATTTGATGAATTAGCCGAGTGGGTAGCTGAGGACCGTCGGGTTGCGGTGCGCATAA
>JBOGOW010000161.1:0-8113 GCA_050748285.1 Pyrinomonadaceae bacterium | reverse complement strand
TCGGGCGTGCGGGGCAGCTTTTGACTAAGATAATCGAGGGCATCGGAATGAAACGCGAAGATGTTTGCATCGGCAACATCAACCGATGCAGGCCGCCGGCGAATCGGCAGCCCGAACCCGATGAAACCAAACAGTGCCGGCCGTTCATCCTTCGCGAGATCGCGGTCGTAAAGCCGAAGGTCGTGGTTGTTTTGGGTGCGACGGCGGCGCATAATCTGCTTCAGGTTAAAACGCCGATCTCGAAACTTCGCGGCAGCTTTCATGATTATTTCGGCGTCAAAGTTATGCCGACATTTCATCCTGCCTATCTGCTTCGCGACCCGCATAAAAAACGCGAGGTTTGGGAAGATATGAAGCTGGTTCGCGATTATCTTGCAAGTTCAAAATAATGAAAAGATCGATAAGTTTATTTTTGCTGATTTTGTTTTTTTGTAGTTCGGCGGGTTTGGCGCAGCGAGGCCCGGCGGGGGTTGCGCAGCTTCAGGGGCCGCAGAATCCGCGGATCGGTTTTGTTATCCATGGCGGTGCGGGCGTTATAGCTCGCGGCTCGCTTACTAAGGAACAAGAACAGGAATATCGCGATAAGCTCGGAGAGGCTTTGATGGCCGGTTATCGAGCGATGCAGGCGGGCAAAACGAGCGTCGATGCGGTCGAGATCGCGATTCGCATTCTCGAAGATTCGCCGCTTTTTAATGCAGGCAAAGGAGCAGTTTTCAATGCAGATGGAAAGAACGAACTAGACGCCTCGATAATGAACGGCAAGACGCTGGCCGCCGGTGCGGTTGCCGGATTGCGCCGCGTAAAAAATCCGATCACATTGGCGCGGACCGTCATGGAAAAATCGCCGCACGTGATGATGATCGGCGACGGTGCCGAGAGATTTGCTGCGGAACAAAAACTCGAGATCGTAATGCCCAAATATTTTTGGACGCAGCGGCGTTGGGATGAGCTGCAAAGAGTCCAAAGTCCCAAGCCCCAAGCCCCGGATTCAAAACCGACGCCGGCAACATTCGACTCGAAATATGGAACTGTCGGCGCGGTCGCGTTGGATAAAGATGGCAATCTTGCTGCGGGAACTTCGACCGGCGGGATAACTAACAAGAAATATGGCCGCGTTGGCGATGCTCCGATCATCGGTGCCGGGACGTATGCGAATAATAATTCCTGCGCGGTTTCGGCTACGGGTAAAGGCGAGTTCTTTATTCGTCTATCGGTCGCACGCGATATTTGTTCGCTGATGGAATACACCGCACAGCCGGTTCAACAGGCGGCCGACAGAGTGATCAAAACCAAGCTTCAGAATCTTGGCGGCGACGGCGGCGTGATCGCGATAGACAAGTTTGGATTTATCGGAATCTCGTTCAACACCGAAGGAATGTATCGTGCTTATGTGGATAAAGATGGCAAGCCGGTTGTGCAGATCTATAAAGACTGATTCCGATTTAATAAACCGCGAAATACGCTAAACGCGCGAAAATGGCAATTCGTCAATAGATCGCTTTCGTGTCTTTTTGCGTATTTCGCGGTTAATATCCTGTTTATGCTTTCAGCAGAAATTATCGCCATTGGTTCCGAGCTTCTTACTCCAGCAAAAACGGATACGAACAGCCTTTGGCTTACGGAAAAGCTGAACGACATCGGTGTCGAAGTGATGTTGAAAACTATCGTCGGCGATGACGAAGCGCGGCTTGAAGAAACGATACGCGATGCTGTGAAACGTTCCGATATTGTCATCACGACCGGCGGACTTGGGCCGACCGAAGACGACATTACGCGAACGGTTTCGGCAAAGGCACTTGACCGCGAGCTTGAATATCACGACGAGTTGGAGGCGGATTTGCGCGAACGATTTCGTCGCTGGGGACGCGAAATGCCCGAGATAAACAAGCGGCAGGCATTCGTAATCGAAGGTGCGGAAATATTGCCGAATCCGAACGGTTCGGCGGTCGGAATGTATCTCGAAAACGCGAACACGCATGTAGCGATATTTCCCGGCCCGCCGAATGAGATGCAGCCGATGTTCGAAAATTTCGTGCTGCCGAAATTGCGTAATGCGGCGGGAAGCATCAGCGTACGCCGCCGCGTGGTGAAAGTTTCGGGCATGGGCGAATCGGCTCTTGACGAGGCGATCGCGCCGATTTACGTAACTTATAAGGATGTGCAAACGTCAATCCTATTTAATAAGAGCGAGGTCGGCGTTCATCTCGCGACGAAATCTGCCGATATTGAATCCGCAGATGCTCTGCTTGACGAATTGATTCAAAAGATTGTTGGAAAACTCGGTTCTGCGGTGTTTTCTGTTCAGGATGAAACGATGGAAGCGGTCGTCGGTCGGCTTTTGACCGAACGGGGGCAAACGCTTTCGATTGCGGAAAGCTGCACGGGTGGTTTGATCGGTTCGCGTATCACCGATATTCCGGGTTCGTCGTGGTATTTTCTTGAAGGCGCGGTAACGTATTCGAACGAAGCGAAGATGCATACGCTCGGCGTTGCCGAAACGACGCTTGAAAATCATGGCGCGGTGAGCGCGGAAACCGCGGCGGAAATGGCCGATGGAATGCGATGGCGGGCCAAAACCGATTATGCGGTAAGCGTAACCGGCATCGCGGGACCTGATGGCGGAACGGAAGAAAAGCCCGTCGGCACAGTGTTTATCGGCTTTGCCGACGAAAATGGTTCGAAGGCGATCAAGATAATTCTTCCCGGAAATCGGGAACTGATTCGATGGCGGGCAAGCCAGGCGGCTTTGGACTATCTGCGAAGACAACTCTTAAAGCGCGAGAGTCATCAATCTAAATCATAAAAGGCTTGCTTTTTTGGTTGTTTGCGTTGAAAATTTAGTTAACGCCCACATCGCGCTGAATGGCGTTACTTTTTTGCAACTTTGCGGCTCCTTTCGCGTGAATCATAAAATGCGGCTCGCCGGCGCATAAATTGATTCTCGCAATACAAAATACGATTATGAAAAACTCACCAATGATCCGTTATTGCACCTCTTTGCTTTTGTTGGTTTCGTTGTTTGCCCCGATCGCCGTTCTCGGCGCCGGCGATCACAAGAAAAACTTTAAAGAAGGCATAAAATTCGAGGAAGCCGAAGAATGGGACAAGGCTGCCGAATCGTTCGCCCTGGCGGTCGTCGAAAGCCCGAAAAATCCCGAATACCGTCTTCACCTGCGGCGCGCGCTGTTTAACGCTTCGCAGATGTTTATGGCGAAGGGACGGCTTGCCGCCGAACAGAAAGATTATCAGGCGGCATATGTCGCTTACAGAAAAGCGTATGCATACGACCCGGTGAACGAACTGGCGAAGGCCGAAATGGAGAAAATGGTTCGGATGCAGGAGGCCGAGCGAACGGATGATGGTTCTGGTCGCGCGCTTTCATCGAAAGGTGTAAAGATCGTGCCGACCGCGCTGAATACATCATCACAGCCGCTTCCGCAGCGCATCGAACAGCTTCGCGATGTGGTTTTCCCGTCCGGCATCGAACTTCAAACGATCATCAGGGAACTTGCCCGCGAGCTTGATTTCAACGTGCTCTTCGACACTCTGTCGTTTAGACAGCCTAAGCGTACATTTCTTGATCTGCGAAATGTTTCGCGTGCCCGTGCGTTGGACTACATCTTTTTGCAGGAGAATCTTTTCTTTCAAAAGGTCGGCCCGCGAACGATCATGGTCGCCGATGCGGCATCGCGTAGAAATAATTTTCAACAGCTCGTTTTGCGGACCTTCTATCTCGCAAACGCCAGCCCGAAGGACGTAAAGACAATCGTTCAGGGGGCGATCCCCGTTCAGCCGGGCCGCGCGCCGACCATCGTTTTGGAAGACGCTGCAACCAACAGCATAACTATCCGCGACACAGCCGAAAACATCGCGCTGATCGGAAACCTGATCTCGTCGCTGGATAAGGACCGCGCCGAGGTTGTAATGGACGTTGCGATCTACGAGGTTTCGAAAACCGACCTTTTGCGGCTCGGCAATCAGATCGGAGCCGGCACGAATAACACGAATAATCAGCTAAATAATCTAGGCGGAACAGCACCCGGAGCCGTGCCGTTCAATGGCGATTTTGCCCTCGGCTTGGCGCGAAGCATTGCTTTGGGAATACTAGTTCCGTCGTCTGTGATCAGCGCGTTTCAGAGCAAAGGGAATACAAAGCTGCTTGCATCGACGCAGATCCATGCATTCAATAACGAAGATTCTTCGGCTCGCATCGGTCAGCGCGTTCCGGTGCGGTCGGCTTCATTTGCACCGGTCAACGGACAAAATCCCGGAAACAATAACAACAATTTTTTCGGTGATGTTATCACTTACGAGCAGGTCGGTTTGACATTGAAATTCAAACCGATAGTTTTTCCGAATCAGGATGTGCAGGTTGCGATGGAGATCGAATCAAGGGATAGGGCTGCTTCGGCCGATCCGCTGACGCCGGTTTTCACCGAACGTTCGATAAAGGGAACCGCACGTATTCAGAATAATAAGACGCTGCTTCTTGCCAGCGTCGCTCAGGGAAGCGAATCGAATGGACGCGCAGGTCTGCCTGTACTGGGTTGGATACCGATCATCGGACGTTTATTCGCGACACCGACCCGTGATAACAGTCAGGTCGATATAGTTATCGCCGTTACGCCGCGCGTTTTGCGTTCGCCGACGATCTTGCCGGAAGACGAAGCCGAACGGCTGACGGGAAGTGTCGGCACGCCGACATCGAATTCGCTCGAAACGGTCGTTATTCAGGAAGAACGCGACGAGCTTCTTGCGGCGGCTAGAAAACTGCCGAAGGCTTCGGACATTCAGATGCCGGACCGCAAGGAAGACACGCCGGTGTATGTTCGCGATGATTCAACTTCAGGCGCGACGGCACAGGTAAATACGGCGACGGTGAAACAAGATCAGGCTCCGGTCGTGAACGGCCTGAATTTGAAGCCGATCGACAGTTCGGTAAAGACGCTTCAGATCGGACAAACATCGGATACGTCGGGCACCGCAGCACCGGCGAATAATACGGCAAGCCCGCCCGAACCGACGAGTTCGGTCGGATTCGACAACATTCCAACGGGCGTAAAAGCCGGCGAGACGTATAGAATTCCGGTGATGATAAAAGCAAGTTTGCCGTTTAGATCGGCACTTTTGGGGTTGAAATTCGACTCGAATAAATTTGCGGTCAAATCGGTTGCGTATGGCGGCGTTTTTGGCGTCCAAATGGAAGGAAAAATGGCTGAGCCGTTCCTCAATCAAAACGGCAAAACATATGTAACATTGGCATTGCCCGACGGCGTCGTGAACAGCACGAACGGAACGCTGGCGATTTTAGAGATACAGGCGTTGGCGGACGGCGCATTCGACGTTGCTATCGACCGAGATGTGCTGAATTTCTTGACCGCGGAAGGCAAGAATTTTGCTATCAAATTGAATTGATCCAAGTGAAACGATTTGTATCAAAACTTTGTATTCGAATCGAGGGACCGCCAAGCAGTTCTGCGGGTTTCACTCTTTTCGAATTGGTCATCACGCTTACGGTGCTTTCCGTTTTGGTGCTCGGGACGATCCCGCTCGCACAGAACGCTGTTCGCAGGCAGAATGAGCAGCGGCTGCGCGAATCGCTCCGATTGATGCGCAACGCGATCGATGAATTCAAACGCGATACTTATGGAGCGTGTCCGGCTGGTGCGATACTTTCCGGAAATCCTATAGGCCGCGGCCAGTCCGCTCCAACCGATCCGCGAAGCCGCGTTGTTGTCGATGACTGTGAGATCTTCGACACGCTGAATCTCGACCGTTTTCCGCCGACTCTCGACATTCTGGTCGAAGGCGTTACGGTAAGACCGCGTGGTTTGAATTTGCTCGGCGGCGGCGGTCTGCGGCCCGGTTCGCCGCAGGCGACGGAAACGAATGTTACGGACGAGATAACGAAAGTTTACCTGCGTGAACTTCCGATCGACCCGATGACCGGAAAGAGCGATTGGAATTTGAGCTCGTCATATCAAACGCCGGACGACGATACGTGGGACAACGTAAATGTGTTCGATGTGCGCTCAGCTTCCGACGAGGTCGGACTCAACGGCGTGAAATATAGCGAATGGTGAAAATGATCGCTCCACAAAAAAAATATCAGGGCGGGTTTTCGCTTTTGGAACTGATGATCGCGATGTTCATTTTGATCATCCTGCTCTCGATCGCGCTGCCGACCTATAATCGCAGTGTGCAATATGCACGCGAAACCGTTTTGAAAGAAAATCTGTGGCAAATGCGGCGTGGAATCGATCAATATTCATCCGATAAGGGCAAGCTGCCGAGTTCGATCGAGGATCTGGTGCAGGGACATTATTTGCGCGATACGCCGACCGATCCCATTACCGAAAAATCGGAATGGGACGAGATTCAGGGCGAGGATCCGGTTTCATCCGAAGCCGAACAAGGCATGACGAACGTAAAGAGTCTGGCGCAAGGCACCGATGCAGATGGCAAGGATTATAAGGATTATTAGTAGATCATGTTTTCATTTTTAACCGAACCGAATTTCCCAAAAGCCGCCGTCGGGATAGAAAAAGATCGTGTTACTGCGCTTGCTCTACGCAAGGAAGGCCGCAGCACGTTTGGCGTTAAAAGCGCGGCTTCGGTCGATGTGCCGCGAAGCATTCTCGAACCTGATTTCACCGAGCCGAATATTTCCAGCCGGCCGAGTTTGATGGCCATCTTAAATGAGGCCGCAAGCCTTTCCGGCCTGCTTGGGCAGAAGGATTGGGCGGTCGCTTTGCCGACGAATGCAGCCCGCACCGCGATCCTGACATTGGAAAAAACTGATAAAGGCGAGACCGAGCAGGTTTTAGATTGGAAAGCCGAGCAGAGTTTTGGCGAGCCGGCTGCACACCTGAGAATTTCGCGGCATCGCATCGCAGATGATTCCGAAGGCCGAATGCGCTATTTTGCATCCTCCGTAAAATTGACGGTGATCGACGAATACGAAACCGTGCTCGAGGAAATCGGCTGGCGTGCGGGCCTTATCCTGCCGCGTCCCGTATGCGAAGCGAATTGGCTTTTGGGAAGACCCGAGGCCGAAGATTCGCTGCTGCTCAGTTCGCAGGATGACGGGTTTACCGCCGTAATGATCTGTGACGGCGAGCCGAATGTCGTGCGTTCCGTAACCTGCACCGAATCTGAAAAAGACGACGAGATTTATCGTCTGCTGATGTATTACAACGACCGCTTTGCAGCCGAGCGTGGAGCGAAACAGCTTAACCGCGTCCTTACCGTCGGCAGCGATCTAAAGCCGTCGAAGATCGTCGAGATAGCGCAGGAGGCGCTTGGCAGGACGATCTCGATTCTTCGCTCGGACAATGTCGGGCTAAATCTTCCTGATTCATCTATCAGTTTCGAAGCGATTGCCGCTCCTGCCGGATTAGCCGCCCTCGGATACCGATAAATTTCGTAAAAATGTGTCCAGCCGTTTCCTGAGCGTGACGAAATTGGTTGTGCGCCTCGACCGCGTCCGTCAAACTAAAGTCATTATCGCGGATAATGACTACTCAAGCACTCAGTTTTGAACAATTCGGCGCGTTTTCCGACGCGGAGTTGATCGGCGTAACGATCAAGGGCGGCGAGAATAGCTTCGAAGAACTTGTTCGCCGCTATCAGCGGCCGATCGTCGGTTATGTCTATCGGATGCTCGGCGATTACGATTCCGCGCTTGATGTTGCCCAGGAAGTTTTCATAAAAGTTTACGTTTCTCTCAAGCGTTATCGTCCCGAATATAAATTCTCCACCTGGCTTTATCGCATAGCTCACAACGCCGCAATCGACCATATCCGGCGAAACTCTGTTTCGCTTCAAAGTATTGAAACCGAAAGCATCGACGGTGCGTATCAACTCCAGATCGAAAGTCCCGCGCCTTCGCCCGAAAAAAATCGCGAGTGTAAAGAGTGGCGGGGCCAGATCAAGAAAGTAATTGAACGGCTGCCGCCCGCCTATCGGGAACTGATCTTGCTGAGGCATTCCAACGATTTCAGCTACGATGAGATCGCCGAGGTAACCGGCCTGCCGCTTGGAACCGTCAAAAACAGACTCTTTCGGGCACGCGAAATGATGCGCGCGATATTTATCGAGCAAGGCGTAACCG
>JBOGOW010000160.1:0-8128 GCA_050748285.1 Pyrinomonadaceae bacterium | reverse complement strand
GGGCATGGGATGACAGAGTAATCCCAAGAAGAAAACACGACAAAAAGACTAACGGAATGCCCTGAAATATCGGGCGTTTCCCCAAGGTGAGCGCTTTTATTTTTCCTATCTTCATTGCTTGTTCTCCCCACACCGCACCTTCGCAGCTGTTTTTTGTTTGTTGATTCCTTTGTTTTCGTGGATTGTGTTTTCACTCGCGTCTTTGGTGGTAAAGTTCTGAGAAGCACCGACAATCCTTGTGCCGTCCGTCAATGTGACGATTAGTTTCCATTTATAGATCGTGTCAGGACTCAGGGGGCGGGCGACAACATAAGACGTTTTATCGGTTGTCTCAAACTGATCGACAAGTCGCTCGTCGAGATCCGATATATAGACACTGTAAAGTGATGCTCGGGCAACTTTGCTCCAACTCAGCCGGACACCGGGTCCAACCGCTTTGAATTCAAGCCCGATAACTTCGTTTTCCAGGCAAGGCCGCTCCGAGCCCCGAGTTTCTGTACGGCGTAATTTGAGCGTCCCACCAGGCGGTCGCCGATCCATGGTGGTGCTGTCCTTCCTGGCTAGCAAAACACCGCCTGACGGAGGAGTATCCCGCATGCTCCCATTCATGATCGAGGAATTGGTCGAAAGTTGATTTTGGTTAGTGTTCGATTCCGTAGAATCGTTTCCGTCAACGGTTCCAATTTGCGATGGTTGCCTCGTGGAGTCGGCGGGCTTGGGTATCCCTGCTGCCACGTCACCTCGCGCGGGCAAAAGTCGGTTAAAAAGTGCCAGGGACAATCCCCCTACCGCGAGAAACAGCATGCCCGCCATTACTCTCGATCGGGCGACTGCCCAATTTCCCCGGCCTGAGAACAATCCCTTTGTGAACCACGATTCCTTCAGAACAGGTGGAGGTTGAGGCCTCTCCAAAAACAGGCACGCCCAGAATTCGTTTGGGTTGGGTTCTGGCAGTAAGTCACGGCAGTCACCGCAGAGCAGAAGATGGCGGGCCGCATCATCCTTATCCGGTTGAGTAAGCATGCCTTTCCGAAAAGCGATGATCTCCGAAGTGTGTAAGTGCTCTGCTTCTCTCATCTCTTTAACCTTTTCAATCTTTTCCTCGCATCGAATCGTGCTTTCTTGACTGAATGTGCAACAAGCTGAATTTCCCTGTCATCTTCCGAGTCCCTCGTGATCTCGGCTATCTCAATATCTGTTAGGGGTAAGCGGGTTAAGACCCGCCGCCATTCTTCGTCATCCATCCCGAGAACATTCGCAATAGCCCGCTCCTCTATTCCGTATTGAAAAAAATAGAGGACAAGTTCCGGTGAATGAAGTAGTAACGAACGTCGCTGACGAAGAGACAGTATGCAAATTTCTTGCCACACATTTTTGACCAGGGAAATCATTTCCGCATTCGCGTCTCCTTCCAAGGAACCGCCGGGGATTGAATGGACCTCGTCAAGCGACACTTCACTACCTTTTATTCTGTTAGACCAATAGCGGTTTATCTCGTTGTGAGCGGTTCGGGCCGTAAATGATTCCCAATCGGGACCGGTCATCTCGTTGCCCCTATCTCCATATTTCCCGAGCCACTTCCATAGACGTAAAGCGGTTTCCTGAACGACATCGGCAACATCGCCTTCTCTCAAAGCCGCCGTTCGACCGTACGCGACCTTTTTGATTAGCAGCAGAGAGTCAACAACAGAGTGTTCGTGGCAAGAACGTCTGGCTTCCGTCGTATTCTCCGCGGCGGCAGATGAGGATTTTGATTTTTTGAAGAACGATCCGTTCATACTCTGAAGAAGGCCGGGTGTCCTGCGGACCACCCACTCCTCAAAACAAGAAAGGTCGTTATCTCTTCGGTTCCGGGTTACGTGTCGAAAACACTATTCTTCAATTCGACCAAAATTTTCTGGTGCGAAAAGTAACCAACCCGGTCCGGGAGGTTTTTATATTGAAGGTTGAAATTCGGAAAGGGAATCAGCTAGTTCCACGCGGAATAGCAATGGGAATCTCCGAAATACTTTATTAAATTTTGCTATACAAAAACATAAAACGTCAAATGTTGAATAATTTCCATTCTGAGGCCGATAATCTTGGGCAACTCGCCCGAAACGATTTTCTCGACCTTTGTCTCCTTGGTGAGACTGGTACATGCAAAACTCGTACCGCAAGGCTCATACAAATCACAGAGCCGCGCGACCGCGACCTCCGCATTAACCGTTTGGGTTTGATCAAGAAACTAAAGCGGCTTGGACACTGATTTTGGTTCATTTTTGAGCCCTTCTGGTGCGTAAATAAACCATCGTGGTTCAAAACAGAACCAATTGTGCGCGACAGTTCAAGGGGTAGAGTCTCTCGATCGTTGCCACTTGGCTCAACTTGATCAGTCGATCCGGGGATAAGGTTTTCATGCTATCCCAGCGGCCCTTGAATTCGTCGATTTCGGCGATGATGCTCAGGATATATCCGATTCCATACCCGATCCCACCCGATAATGCAAGTTGTTTGGATGTGTGAGATACGACTTAATCGTACTGACTTGATCACCACTTACCCGATTTCGTACCTGATAATACCCGATTCAAACGCTACCATCTGTCCCATGAAGGTCGGAATTTCATGATAGTCGAGAATTGCCCCTCTGCTGTGACCTACCACCTTCTTAATCACTGCTTTGGTACGCCGAAACGGCTTCCACCGCGTAAGAGATCATGATCGTTATACCTTCACAACTCCAAACCGAAACTGTGATCTGCCTATCGCAGCCTAGAACAAGCGGTTGTCACTATGGGGACACGGCCGGAAAACACAAAAAAATATAGGCGGCGGACAGATTCGCGACCCAAGGGCGGTTACGAGAAACTCTCGACAACTCTCTGCGGGTCGAGACGCGTTTCGGCGCTCAAACTCGAAAAAAACTAACAGGAGAATAGAAAAACATGTCAGCAAATATTTCGCTTATAGGAAACCTCGGCAAGGAGCCGGAAACAAAGATCACCGACAAAGGAACGTTCATCACGAATTTCTCGATCGCGTCGAATACGTTCAGAAACACACAGGACGGACGTGTCGAGAAGACCGACTGGTTTCGCGTGACCGCGTTTGGCAAACAGGCGGAAACGCTCGCCCGCTATGTGCGTAAAGGCCACAGGCTCTACATACAGGGGCGCCTTACGTTTAACCCCTGGCTCGACAAGAACGAATCGCCTCAGTCGGGTGCAGAGATCGTCCTGCAGGAATTCCAGTTCCTCACCGGCAAACAGGATGGCGATGGCGGAGCGGATGCACTAGCCATACCGCCCTCCATGGATATGCCGTCCGAGATCCAGCAGGCCGCCGCATATTGATTTCCTGATCTTCAACCTGCCTACATAACCCATCAATCATCGGACCACCGCCCGCGATAATCGGCAATCTCGAGTATCCGGCGGTGGTCCGCCCCTTTTTCAATTATTCGGAAGAATTAAAACGGCTATGAACTATAGGGTCGAGCGACTAACGTACATCAGCCGATCATACGTTCGGGCAAACCGGGACAAGTTGTTCCTCTTTGGCGACAACCTTGAGGGCAGGGGTTTTGGCGGTCAGGCGGCAGCGATGCGGGGCGAACCGAATGCTATCGGGATCCCGACGAAGAGGAGTCCGGCGTACTCGGAGTCCGCATTCTTCTCGGATGAAGAATTCGAACAAAACCGGATGGCTATCGATCTGGTCTTTGCCAAAGTGTTGAAGGCCGTCACGGATTCATTTCGCGTGATCGTTATTCCCTCGGGCGGACTTGGTACCGGCCGGGCACAACTCGTGCTCCGGGCACCAAGGACGTTCGCTTATCTTCAGAACCGGTTGGCCGAAATTACTTCCGAATAAGTCAGATACCTTTATTACCCCATATTGTCCTAGTCTCGGCTTGAAAGGGATTTTCGAGCCTGAATGAAAGTGATTTTTATTCAGGGCTTTGAAAGCGCTGCCCTCAAACTTATGCGCTTTCTCCGGCTTGAAATCCGGATATATGAGGAAGTTATGGCAGGACAATTGAACATCGAACAGCTTAGAAAATTCGCTCCGCAGAATCCGATTCTCGCGTTTTCGCCGACCAATACCGGTTCTCCAATGCAGGATTGGTGTGCTCATCTTGCGAACAACCCTTTGCGGCGCATGGAACTTGAGGAGTTCGCTATCCTTGGTGACGTTGTGGTTCGGATCGCTGATGAACTTGAGCCGGAACCGATCGACCGCGTTCGGATTATGACTCTCGAATACGCGGTCCGGGTCCTTGACAGCGAGGAGGACGGACGCGAGTTTGTCCGCTGCGTAAAGGCGATAGCAAGTCCCGATGCGGGCCAGTTCGAATACGAGCAGATAGCGGCTTATTACTATGGCGAGATCAGAAAGCGCGGTGTTGGTGACGTGCTCAAAGAGATGGGTCTTCTCGGGATGCAGCTTGAGGCTGTAACGGCCACTAACGCCGACCGCGAGATCGATTTCGAAGAGTTCTCCCGAGGTGAACAGAAACTTAACGTAGCCGAACAGCGCCGCGTCAAGGAAGTCGCAAGGAACCGGAAGCCGCTGCCGGCAAGAACGCCAAACTTCGATGATGAGATGAAGGCGGTCCTTAAACGTGTCGGCCGGCAAAAGGTCAGCCGCATGATCACCGACGACTTCGCAGCTTTTTATCTCGAAGACGGCGACAAATCGCTCGAAGAACTCGATCGGGACTTCCTCACTTTCGACAATCTTGAGCAGTATGACGAGAACGGTATTGTCGGGCTTACGATGAACGGCGGACAGCGCTCCGTCGTCGTTTTCGATCTCGATTGTGAGGTCGATCCGTCGTGTCTCCCGGATGAAGCAGTGCACCTGGCGTCCGCACTCGGCCGGTTATTTGTCGGGCACTCGATGGGTGGAAATACGGTTCAAAACGGACGATGCATGATCGCAGGACGCGAGCTGGCGATGCCATCGACGCATCCGTTCACCGATCGGGAATTCGAAGAATGGCTCTCGCTCGTCCTCGACCAGATCTACGACCGGAAAACGGTTCGCTCGACCCGCCGTTTATTCGCATTTGGCAAGGGATCGGCAATCGATTTGGCCATCGATCAGGAGGTCAATCCCGATTACGAAGAGATGCAGTACTCGGCGGCGGTCCTTCGGTTATTGTGGCAGCGGCAATACTCCGATTTCCATTTGAGGAGCCTTCGCCACGAGCGTTATCAGGAACTGTATCTTGCTATCCGGGGCACGTCCGATACGGCAGACGTTGCGGGGCTAAAGAAGGAGGCGTACGCGGAGTTCAAGGAGCGGAACAAACTCTCGCTTAAAGAGTTTACTGCGCTCAATACCGTGGCAAAATCGCAGGAAGTTCGGCTTCGCGATCGGGTCTCGCCGATCGCCCGGCAGTGGCTTCGCAAGGTCGAGAATGCAGCGGCCGGTCAGCTTCGGTTTCTCAAGTTTGCTCTCTACAACGACCCTGAAGCGAATTCTCTGACACGTCAGGAAAAGCAGCGGCTCTGGGATATGGTGAGGACACGTGAAGCCGAGTTAAAAGTGGCGGTATCGGCAGATCTTTCCCGCCAGCAGCAACAAGCTTTGCCGTTTACTAAAAGCCATAGACAGTATGTTCAGGTCGTACATTAGGCTTAAGTAATCGTTAAGCCAAGCAACAGAAAAGAGCGGTGGCCAGGCACCTGGCAGAGGTAAATCTTCTGCATATGGAGATGCGGGCGCCGCTCTCCTTCGGACTAGAAGTCAACGAATAAAGGAGCAAATAAACCATGTCAGCAAATATATCGATACTCGGAAACGCGGGACGCGACGTAAGCCTGCGCTATACGGAAAAAGGCAGCGCCGTCGCGAGTTTCCCCGTGGCCTCGAATTCATTCAAGAACGGTCCCGAAGGCCGTGTACAGGTTACGCACTGGTTCAACGTAACTGCTTTTGGCAAACAGGCGGAAACTGTCGCCGAACATGTGAAGAAAGGAACCTACCTTCTGATCCACGGACGGCTGTCGTTCAGCCCCTGGCTCACAAAGGATGGAGATGCTCGATCGGGAGCCGAGGTTACGCTGTTCTCGTTTGAATTCGCCGGTAGTAAAAGCGACGGCGAGCAGGAGGCCGGGACAGAAAATATGGCGATTCCGGAATCGGAGACGCCCATTTATACGGGGCCCCAGGGTGCCGAATCCCCGGTGCCCGAGCCGTTTGTCGATCAGTTTTGATTAAGCTTGGAGGCAGACCTAAAGAATTCTCACGGCATCGAAACTCGATGCCCTGACGTCAATAGGAGGTCGGACACATGAAGAATCTGAATCTCGTCATGAAAAATGGTTGCTGTGAGGCGGCCCGGACTTACACGCCGCTTGTGGCGATATACGCCGACGCGTCCTGCCTTCGAAACGGATCGCCGGATTCGTCCGCGGGCTGCGGCGCAGTGATCATAGACCGTAACCGGACGGAGATGAAGCTTCTGGCGAAATACCTAGGCCCCGCCACAAATCAGCAAGCCGAGATACTTGCCTGCGCGACCGCCCTTGAGGAACTTCGCCGTCCGTGCCGGGTCGAAATAATCTCCGATTCTAGATACGTGATCGACACAATGACGGGCAGGAACCGGATGAAGACAAACAGGACTTTCTGGAACCAATTGGTCAGGCAAAGTTACGGCCATCACATAAGCTGGAAATGGGTAAAAGGGCATGACGGCGTGACATTTCAGGAAGTTGCCGACCGGCTCGCGCGTGCAGCTTCGACGGCCCGAACGAACTTGGCTTGCGAAGATCTGGAATACCTGGCTGAGATCCTTTCAAATGAAGGCGGTTCCGTGAATATCCGTTTCTTCGAGATTGAGATTGACAAGATCACCAGCCGTTATCAGGTATTTGGTGACACGACGATCCCAGTCCCAAATCTGAACGGCTTGACTGCCTTTCCTTCAGCGTTCTCAGGTTGATTTATCCAGGCAACTCAGTCCCTTTTTTGAGCCATGATTTGAAGGCCGAGTCACGGTCGAAAAGCAGGTTCAGAGCATAACCAATGACATCCTCGTTCGTGATCTCGGTGCCCATTTGTTCAGTCGCAAAACGAAGATATTGTTTTAGCTTTTCGTCCGTCGCGTCGAGGATCTTTGCGTTGATTTTTACGTAGTTAAGACGGCTGATCTGGAGCATTGGACGAGCAGGGGATCGTCTTGTTGTTGAGTTGGTTTCGGTAATTGTTGTCATTGATTCTTGATTCACTCCTTGTGGTTTTGTTTATACCAAGAGGAGCGTAATCAATCGCCGTGCCAGCAAAGATTATTGAGCTTTCGTAACCAGGGATGTGCAGAAACGGGCCGCGTTGGTGAATAAATAAGCCGCCGGAAATAGACCGCATTAAAAATGTAATGAGCACTCACCAACTTGTACGACAGGATAAACCGGATTTTAGCGATTGTAATTCGCGCAAGCCTAAGAAAACAAATGATCTTGTGGTCTGTAATCATGATTTCAAACCGATTACGAATTGTAATCACAAGGCTTCGGTATGTATTTTGCTGATGTTCGCAGCAAGCGGTTGATTACAGCCGAGTTCTGCGACGCGAGCAAACGATGAGAAAACGCGAAAGAGAAAGTGTAGTAGAAAAAATAGGAAAAGCTTCGGACGCAAAGCATGGCGGACCGATCTGTGTAAGACCATACGAGACGGACGAGAAAAAGCTTAACGAGATAGCCCGCGAAACGGGTGAAGGAAAGGCCGCGCTAGTGCGGCGAATGATACGGTTTGCCCTATCCGACAAGCAGGAACGTTTTGGGACGAATCGCTGCCGAGAAAGGTTGGATTGGTTGATAGAAAAGGAGCGCCAAAGCGGGAAGGCTTCCGATGCGGTAGATGAGCGTCATGACGCAATTCTTGATCGGGTCGCCGGGCTTGAGGACGACCTCAAGACAGCCTTGCAAACAAACTCGATATTCTTGCGGGAACTCTACATGATGTCGAGCGTTTCCGTCGCTGTGCTGAATATTCTCTTATCGAGAATTATCGAACTCTCGACACCCGGCGAAGCAGATAAGGAACAAAGCATGCAGATCGCCGACGCTACGGTTGCGAAACTGTTTGCCTTCGCGATCCATGACCTTGATAACTGTTCCGCGTTTCACAGCAT
>JBOGOW010000159.1:0-8139 GCA_050748285.1 Pyrinomonadaceae bacterium | reverse complement strand
GCCCGACGCAGCTCTGTCAGAAACGCTTTTCTCTCGCCCCGATCTCTGATCTCGTGCGCCGACATTATTGCAGATATAAGGTCAAACGAAGCGTCTCCAAACGGAAGCGCCGTCGTTATGATATTGACCGTTGCCTCAAACGGCGGATATGCTCGCCGCGCTCTTGCGATAGACGGTTCGGTATGACGCGCCGGATCGTAAAAATCGCAGGCGACCAGTTTCGCATTCGGAAATTTCGATTTCAGCAAAGCCGACGTTTCATCAAAGCCCGCGTTTACGTTCATCATTGTTTCGACGGGTCGAACCTTCAATTCATCAAGCCATTCGAACCGGTAAAAGCCCGAGAGGTCATAAACATAGAGAGTTACAACCAGCGAGATAAGCGTCAGCAAGGCGATCAGCGCGATCAAAATTATCGCAATTAATTCGAAGCGACTATCGGACCAACGTGCGACCGCCGCCAGCAAAATTATTAGACTCGCCGCGACTGCATAGTACGGCCAGTTGAACCGGACAACATTGCGTAAACCCTGCAATGGTTTTCTCATCTAGGACGGTATAGGCACGAATCTGCCTTTTTTCCAATAATAAGGAATTTTCTCAACTATGAACGCATTCGCCAATACACCGTTTCCGTTTCCCAAATTTTCTATGAACGCGAAACGGTGATCGAGAACTCTAACAGGTTTCGGAGTCCAGTTAGTGCGAACGCCTTCGATAATCAAAAGCCGGTCTTCGCCAGGCGTGTATGTAAAAGTAAAAGGAAGCGGCCCGGCAAATCTGCGAGCTTCTTTCCAAGTCGAAAACGGAGAGCCGACAGGCAGCGGAATCTCTTCATCGGCTTGTTCGTATTTCAGAAACAGCCCTTCATTTTCAGAATGTATCGTGCTTGTGCCGCCTTCTTCTATGCATTCAACGTCGATAGTGGAATATTTGTAGTGCGTAAAAATGTTTCCGAAAAACTCCATCCGCCGACTGTCCGTTCTTGACCCAAGAATATACAACCCTCGCGTGCGTTTGCCGTCTATGTCGGTAAACCTGACAAAGACGCGGTAACCGACCAGGAAAAAATCCGCGCCCAAAAAACGCGGCGAACCTTTTGGCCTTAAGCCTTTAGTGTTTACCATTGCGACGGCAGCAAATGCCCATCGATCTTCAAAGGTATCCAATTCCAGAAACGACGGAACAAGAGGCCGAAGTTTTTCCGGCGGGAACGCGTACGCAACCACAAGCGAACTTTCAAAGAAAGCCTCGACCGCAAACGGATGATTCTTCAGTAGCGACGACATCAACAGACTTGGTTAGAGAAGGAATTCCTTCGCATAAATCAAAAGCACAAGGAGAAACGCGAGGAAGGCATTCGCCCTGCCACATAATAATAGATCGGGCGCGCGAACAAATTCGATCACATTCATTGTCAGGATTATTACGATTTGAACCACGGCATTTAGACGGCTTTGAAAACCGCTAAGGATCCAAACCGCCATAAATATCTCCGCGATGCCGATCGCCTTTGTCAAAAGCCGGGCGTGAGCATCGCCAAGTATTCTTGCAACGATCTCCTGCTGTCTCGGCACAAGTCCGAGCACCTTGCAAAAGAGTCCGAAGCCGATCCAGACAGACGCGATAAAGACGTTGAGTATCGTGCCAAGTTCCACCTCGCTAATGTTAAACGTAAACGCCTCCGAAATAAATTCGACAGCAGCTTGTTTTACGGCGAGCCGCGGCTTGCATTGATCGATTTTGTCACATCTAGCGGCAACCCTGTTTCGATTGCAATTTCAATCCTTACAATTCTAAAACAATATCCAAGCCGCGAACGTGCCTGCGTAGCTAAATCCAAAAAATGCGACCAGCGAAGCAGTCAGCACGGTTACATATCCGCCGCTATAAAGCCCGCCGTATATCGAGAGTAAAAATACCAGCAAATAACCGGCGAACGGCAACAAGCCGTTTGAGGATTCCGGTGCTGAAGTTTGTCGCTCGACAACCAAAGAGTTTTTATCCACGAACCAACGCGAAAAAACACGAAAACCAATAGAATTTCTAAAATTTCGTGTATCTTCGTGTAATTTCGTGGATAATTCTTCCTCCACGTCAGTACCACCTGCAGTAGCCCCACCATCTTTGGAACCACGTCCGCCGCCTAGCAGTGTAAAAATAACGATCGCAAACATCGCCACCGTAACGATGATCTTTATCGTGTCATTGGAAATATACCCGACAATCGCCGCACCCATCGCCGAACCGACTATCGTCAAAACGATCATCGGCGAAAGTGCCCGCACATCGACCGCGCCTTTTCGCAAAAACGGTATCGCCCCGCCAACCGCCATAAACACCAGCCCAAACATATTCGTCGCCACCGCATGCCTTTCATCGATCCCAACCTGAAACATCACCGGCACCGCAATCAACGAATTACTCCCCGTCACCACGCCGCCGACGCTGGTGATAAAAAATACGGTGATCAAAAAAATGAGTGCGGCTATGGACATTGGTTAAGTTTATTAAACAATAAAAAAGGAGGCCCCTAAAGGCCTCCTTGAAAAGACTTGTTAAAGTCGCAATTAGAAAGTAATACGTAATCCGAATTGGATCACGCGGTTTGCAAGAGTGATGTCGGTGTCGTTGGCAAACTGATTGCCTAATACACCTGCATTAGTCAAGTTGATAGTTCCGAACGAACCGCCCGATGCCACGCCAACGCCTGGATTCGGATGGTTAAAGGCGTTGAATGCCTCAGCACGGAACTGAAGCCTTACACGTTCAGCAACCCTGATGTTTTTGAAAACACTGAGGTTAAACTGATTGAATATTGGTCCGACCTCCGTATTACGCGAAGCATCACCAAATGGCGTACCGAATATCCTCGCAGATCCCGGACCATTGATGACGTAATAAACGTCGTTCGGTGTAACCGCTGTGAGTACGCCATTGTTCAGGTCATTGATCAACCAAAAACCGTTAACGTTAGATATTGGGGCTGTAACAGGACCAAATACCAAAAACGCATCGACCTGGCTGATTGCAACCAACCCGCGATCAACGCTGGTGTTACCGATAAACGAACGGTCACCCGCTGTCAAGTAAGTATTTCCGAGACCGTACGTACCCGCCACGTTATTGCTTGGCGTGTATGCGGCACCGGAAGTCAGAATATAGGTTGAGTTTATCTGCCAACCGCCAAGAACACGACCGACAAATCCACGCTGTTCCTTAAAGAAAGGAACATCGAAGAGAAAGTTAGCCGAGAACGCGTGCGGACGGTTCAGGTTCGAAAGACCCTTTTCGCATTCCCTAAGACAGAATGGATTCTGAGCATTCGGCGAAGCAATGTCTCCAAACGAAAAGATCTCACTCGCATTATCTATGGTCTTGCTAAAGGTATAAGACGCACCTATGCGAAGCGAATCATTGATAAGACGTCCGTTATAACGGGTCTGCAGACTGTGATATGTGCTGAACCCATCATTCGAACGAGTAGTCAAATTACCGCGACGGAACTGACGGTTGTTGCAGGCGCCTTCGTTATCAAGCGTTCCCGCGACGTCCGTACATACCTGAGAAACCGTACCTGTAGGCAACTGACTTGCAAAACTCGGGAAATCAAAGCAAGTTGCCGGACTTCCTATCGAGGCGCAGCCGCCCGGAACGTTTGTGCGTCCAGTAGCCGTTCGGTTCAAGCTAAAACCATTTACCAAAGGTCCGATAAAGAAGTTCCCATTGATATTCTGGAAAAGATCAACACCGCGGTTTCCAACGTAGCGGGCCTCGAAAATATGATTTCGGCCCAATTGACGCTGAACACCGAATGACCACTGCTCGGAATGCGGAGCATGGAAATCCGAAGAAACATCTACCACGTTCAGAAAGATCGGGTTGAGAACGCCCGTAGCTAAAACACCGGCCGACTGAGCATTGGCCCGTACATTTGTGCCGATTGGACTGTTCGGAAGCGGAAGCGGTGAGGTTGTCTGAGAATTTAGCAAATTCTGCGCAACCGTCAGCGAGATCGCGCTCGGCGTATTGCTCAAAATATTCACGAGAATATTATAGAAAGCCGGCTCGTACGCCCATGAATAACCACCGCGAAGTACGGTCGCATTCTCACCAAAGAGCGTCTTCAAAAAGCCGCCGCTTGGCCGTGGCGACCACGCAAAACCGACACGCGGAGCAAAATTGTTTTTGTCCGATGGGATTCTTGGCACCACTCTTTGATCCAATGGAAGTGATGGATTAAAGAAAGCCGTTGAGGCATTGCTTTCTCGAGCAACCGTCAGATCGTTCAACTGATTAATTGGCTGTCCGGTATATTCATAACGTACGCCAAGATTGAGAGTAAGATTTGGCCTGGGCTTAAAGTCGTCCTGAACAAAATAATACTGATCTCTTTCGCTGAATTCCAGAAGCGGATTGCCAAGTGCGACGGAAATTGCGCTTGGGGCATTGTTCTGAATTCTTGCCAGTGAATTGAATGAGAAAGTTCCATTGAAATTCGGGAGGAACGGAACAATGGTCGGTAAAGCCTTATATTCCGCACCGAATCTCACTGAGTGCTTGCCCTTTACGACGTTCAAAGTATCGGCATACTGATAAACCTTTGCCGTTCTGCCCTGTGGAATATTCGTCGCCGGACCGATGGTCGGCAAAGCTTGTGTCTTGGTGATACCGAGAGCAACAGGAAACGTAATGTTCGCAAAAGCGATATCGATGTTTCCGGGAGGTGGAATACAGCCAATTACCGCTATGTCGCAGCCACCGCCGAATTCGACGCCAATCTCCTGATAACTCGCACGGAAATCGTTTAACAGCGAGTTGCTGAACGTGTGTGCCCAACTGCCGCCGAAGTTTCTACTTCCGACTGGTAATTGGCCGGTAAATCCGCTGGCGATATTGCCTACACCGTTATTAAATTCCGACTGTTGATCGAAAAACCGGAAAGTAATGTTGTCCTTTCTGGAAGCAACAATATCAAACCGGAATACTATATCATCGCTGATTGATCCGAGTTGTCCTGGGCGTTCATACTGGGCCGCCTGGATTAGCAGAGGTGCCGCTGCGGTTCCAAAATTCAACGCATCAAAAGCACCGCCGGTAAGAAACGGCTGTCCGGTAGCCGGATTGATAAACGTTGTGTATACACCACATTCCGGCCGAGTGGCAGGCCCTACCGGGGCAAATCTCGGGCACGGCGTCTGACCGGGTGGCAACATGGGTGGTGTCAAATTGAACTGCGTCGGAACCGCTGTCCCGGCAGATGTAGTGTTAATTCCAATCGCTCCATAACGCGGGCTCGGGCCGATCGCAAACGGACTTGCGGTTATGATTGTGTTGATCACCGCATTGCCCGGGAAAGCTGCCTGGAGACGCGAAAATTCTGACGACAAAATACCGAGCGAGTTTGAACGCGAAATAGTTTGCGCCGGATTACGCGTACCCTGATAACCAAAGAAAAAGAACGCCTTGTCGCGGCCATTCCAAATCTTTTTTCCGCCCTCGCCGAATGCCGGGAACAAAATCGGACCGCCAACGGTAAAACCGTAAACATTATAGAGGTCCTGGGGGTTTTTTAACACCTGACCGCCGCGTTTTGAAATATTGTCAAGGCTGTTCAAAACTGCCGCATCTTGATGATGCCAAAACGCGCTCCCATGAAGATCATTGGTTCCGCCTTTGGTAACATAGTTCACGACGGCACCCTGATTACGACCGGCACCTGCGTCAAAGTTGCTTGTTGTAACCTGAAGTTCCTGGATGGCGTCTGCGAAACCGACAAAAAGTGCCGGACCGCCGACCGAAAGGTCATTATTGTCTGCACCGTCGATCTGGAAGTTATTCGAACGACCGCGGTTTCCGTTTACGGAAAGGCCGGTTCCGTTCGTATTTGTTCCGCCGACGCGGTTTGCAACGACGCCCGGAATGAGCAGAGCAAGCGTATCAAGCCCGCCATTGGCACCGTTGGACGGAAGATCTTCGATACGACGTGAATCAATCGACCCGGAGATCTGCGATTGTTCTGTCTGCAGAACTTCTTCCGAGTTCGACGTAACGGTTACGGTTTCACCAACGTTGCCTATTTCGAGACTTGTGTCCACCGAAACAACATTACCGATACCGACAACGACGCCCGTTTTGACATATCGTTTAAAGTTAGCTGCCTGGACACTTACGGTATAATTGCCCGGAAGCAGCGATCCAGACTGAAATATACCACTGTTATTTGTGGTAATAGTTGACTCAACGCCGGTACCTTCGTTTTTGACCTTTATGGTCGCACCTGCAACCACAGCACCATTTGAGTCGGTGATGACTCCGCGAATGCTGCCCGTCGTAACTTGCGCCATAACGGAAGTCGCGGAGAAGAAAACAGTAACAATCGCCACGAAAGCGAAAAACACCACTGTTCTAAGACTCCAATTCTTCATATTAAATTCTCCTAGTGAATAATCGAAAGGTTGGGTTTACGTAGCTAAAGCTGCCGCATTGTTTCGATTTGCACTATCACATAATGCAAAAATTATGCCATTTGTCGATTTTTTTGAACTTTGAAGCCCTGCTTTCGAGTAATCAGTCCCAGTTATGCTTTTAGCCCTTTGTTTATTTGATATTACAAAGTCTTTCAAAGTTTCGAATTATTCACCAAGGCTCAATTGAAAAGGTCGTTTTAACGAAACAATGGAAAAACAGTGCTGATTTTTGGAGAAAATCCAAATTTTCAGTTATTTTGCCTACAACTTGGTGAAGATCCTGTTCGATTTTATTTTTGAATTTAGTGTCGTGGCGTTTAGGCCGAGGAGGCGGGCGGCGCGGGATTGGTGGCCGCCGGTTTGTTCGAGGGCGCGGAGGATAAGGTCAACTTCGAAGCGTTTGACCTCGTCGTAGAAGTTGATGCCGTGTGCGATATCGATCTCGGCGGAGGCTCCTTCGGTTTCCTGCAGCATTCGGCCGGCTAGCTCCGGATCACGTACTTCCGGCCGGAGGCAATCGACCGTGATCTCATCGGAAGTGGCAATAACAACGGCGCGTTCGATAACGTTTTCGAGTTCGCGCACATTGCCGGGAAATTGATAGCTTTCCAATAGCGAGAGCACCTTGGGTGACAGCGTTTCCGACATTTCGCGTCCATTTTCTTCGGCATACATTCGGATAAAGTGCTGAGCCAATGGGAGAATGTCTTCAGGGCGATCGCGAAGCGGCGGAAGCTCGATCGGCACGACCGACAAGCGGTAATAAAGATCCTCACGAAATGTACCGTTTTTGACCGCATCTTTCAGATCGATATTTGTCGCCGCAATTATTCGGACATCGACCTTTACCGGCGTTGTGTCGCCAAGCGGCGTAAATTCTCGTTCCTGGATCACGCGAAGCAGCCGAACCTGCGTTTCCGGCCGAAGATCGCCGATCTCGTCCAGAAAGATCGTGCCTGTGTCGGCAACCTCGAACAAACCTTTCTTTGCCGCGACCGCGCCGGTAAAAGCTCCCTTTGTATGCCCGAATAGTTCTGATTCCAACAATTCCGACGGAATATTCGAGCAGTTTACGGCTACGAAAGGATGATCGACACGAGGGCTGGCTTCATGGATGGCCTTTGCGACCAGCTCCTTTCCTGTTCCGCTTTCGCCCGAGATCATCACTGTCGAACGTGCCGGAGCGACGCGGTCAACAAGACGGAAAATCTCTTCCATTTTTTCCGAACGACCGATGAACCCCTCGCGTTTCACGGAACGCGCCATCACATGTCGGAGCGTTTTTCTCTCCTCTTCGTTGCGGCGTTTCTTTATCCCTCGTGCGACAAAGGTCAGTACTTGTTCGTTCTGAAACGGCTTGCGGATCACGCCAAAGGCGCCTTTCTCCCATGCAGAAATGGCGGTATCGAATGTTGCAAATGCGGTAATGATAAGAACGACGGCTTCGGCGTCGAGCTTTATGAGTTCTTCCAGCGCGGTCAAGCCGCCCATTCCGGGCATCGAAACGTCCATTAGAACGATGTCATGCGGCTTTTCGGAATACGAGGTCAATGCTTCCTCACCGGTCTTCGCAAGATCGATCCGATAGCCTACGGACGATAAGATCGTCTCAAGCACATCGCGCATTATCTCTTCGTCGTCGCAGATCAGTATCGAGCCTTTCTTACTC
>JBOGOW010000158.1:0-8192 GCA_050748285.1 Pyrinomonadaceae bacterium | reverse complement strand
CTTCGAGCTGGCTTGTTGGCACGTGGAAGATTTTTGACCGACGTTCGCCGGATCACAAAGAAGAAACAGTTATCGAGTTTCGCGAAGAAAGTGACGGAATTTCCGGCTATTTGATAAGGTCGGAAAATAAACAACTTCTTGAACGGGGATATTCTTCGAACGAGCGCATATTCAGAAAAATAAAAGAAGTCAAATATCCACCGTATAAGGAGTACGCTCGGGGTGAATGCTTGCTGCCAAATAAGAGGTGGATCGAGAGATCGGACCTATATCTCGGGCCATGGACTTACATGTTCAAGTGCGGTGATCTTGACTTAGTTGGCGTGTATCAGTACGCCAAGAAATCAAACTAAAATGCTGATACCTTTGAGCTAATTATTGTCATCATTTTGGAAAAGGGTTAAAAAATCATGAGCCGGCGTCGGCTAACCGATTTGCTAACACCCTCTTTAACAATTTACCGGTCGGACCTTTTGGGATGTCATCGACGAAGTACACGGTTTTTGGGCATTTGTAATCGGCGAGGTGTTGTTTGCAGAATTCGATGATCTCGATTTCGGTTACGGTTTCGCCGGTTTTTAGGACTATAAACGCCGCGACCTCTTCACCGTAAAGCTCATCGCGGACGCCGATCACGGCTGCTGCTGCGACCGCAGGATGCGTGTAGAGCAGGTCGTCGATCTCGCGCGGATAGATGTTTTCTCCGCCGCGGATAATCATATCGGATTTGCGGTCGGCGATATAAAAGAAACCGTCGTCATCGCAATACCCGATGTCGCCGGTGTGAAACCAGCCATTGGCAAACGCGATTTTTGTTGCTTCGTCGTTTTTGAAATAGCCTTTGAAAATATTTGGCCCGCGAAGCACGATCTCGCCAAGTTCGCCTGTCGCAACCTCATTGTCGTTATCGTCGAAAATTTTCATTTCATTCCCGATCGGTTTGCCGCACGAACCCGGACGCCGTTGCTCGGAAGGCGGATTGAACGTCGAGCGGCAAGTCGATTCGCTAAGACCGTAACCCTCGATCACAAGCACTCCGAACGTCTCTTCGAATCCTTTCAACACCTCTGCCGGAACCGGCGCCGAGCCGCACATTGCGAATCGAAGCAATTCCGATTTCGGATTTTGGATTTTGGATTTTGGATTTTTCGGCTGACCACTGACCACTGACCACTGACCACTGAGTAACATCGACAACATCGTTGCGACCGAGCCGAACGATGTGATCCGATATTTTTCGATAATTTCCCAAAAACGCGATGCTGAAAATTTCGGGGCGACGACCGTCGAACCGCCTGCAAAAAGCGCGGTCATCGTCGTAACTGAAACCGCGTTCATATGAAACAGCGGCATCACGGTCAGCAAGCGATCCTCCGGTCCAAAGCCCATCCATTCCGTAATCTGCTGTGCATTTGCGATCAAATTTCCGTGCGTCAGCAAGCAGCCTTTCGGTTTGCCGGTTGTGCCTGAAGTGTAGATGATGATCGCCTCGTCGTCTTTGGCGATCTCAACGGGATCGAGTTCGTCGTCAAAGTCTTCGACGACTGTATCGATTTGGTCAACGACGATGTATCGCTGCACATCGTTTTCTTGCTTCGCACTCATGCAGGCAGGGATGCCTGCGATCCAGTCAGAGCCTACCAACAACAATTTCGCTTCGGAGTTTTCGACAACCCATTCGATCTCGTCGGGTTTGAGCAGCGAATTCACCGGTCCGGCGATCGCGCCGATCTTCCAGCAGGCGAAATACGCGATGATGTATTCGGGCGAATTCGGGAGCAGAAGACTGACGACGTCGCCTTTTGATATGCCACGCGAACGCAGCATATTTGCCGTCCGATTTACAACACGGTCAAACTCCGAATATGTCCATTGGCGGCCGTCCGATTGCGCGAATAGGAACGGCTTTTTCGGGCTAGCCTTCGATCGTTCTTCGAGCAGCTCGCCGACCGATTTATTGATTTCACCACTCATCTCGTGTATAAGATTAACACGATAAATATTACGTTTCTAACGCTTTAGGGCAATGATTTTATGACAACTTTTCGCAGCTATATAGACGGCGAGTGGATCGATTCCGCTTCGGGAAAAATAACTCCAAATATTAATCCGGCAAACACTGATGACGTGATCGGCACGATCGAACTTGCATCGCGTGAAGAAACACGAAAGGCAGTCGAAGCTGCCTTTAACGCGTTCCGAAAATGGAAGGCGACTCCTGCGCCGGCGCGCGGGCGTATTGTTTCGAGGGCAGCCCGTTTGATGGAAGAACGCAAAGAAGAGCTTTCTGCTGCGATCACGCGAGAAGAGGGAAAAACGATCTCAGAGGCACGCGGCGAGGTGCAGCGGGCTATCAACGTCGTCGAATTCTGCGCCGGTGAATCGCGTCGGATGACCGGCGAGACCATTCCATCCGAGCTTCCAGCAAATTTTGCATATACCATAAAGGAACCGCACGGCGTGGTTGCGTGCATCACACCTTGGAATTTTCCGATCGCTATTCCGGCATGGAAACTTGCGCCGGCGCTCGTTGCAGGTAACACGGTCGTTTTCAAACCGGCGACTCTAACGCCGTTGACCGCGACGTTGATGACAGAGGTTTTTATAGAAGCCGGAATTCCGAAAGGCGTTTTGAATATGGTGCTCGGGTCGGGCAGCGAAGCGGGCGACGAGATCGTAAATCATCCGGCAATAAAAGCAATTTCTTTCACCGGTTCGACCGAAACAGGATTGAAACTTTATGCACAAGTCGCACCGCGCGGCGTCAAAGTGCAGGCGGAAATGGGCGGAAAGAATCCGGTCGTTGTGCTTGAGGATTGCGATATGGAATTGGCGGTAGAATCCACGGCGCAGGGCGCGTTCGGTTCTACCGGCCAAAGATGCACCGCAACATCGCGGGCGGTCGTGATCGATAAGATCGCGGATGAATTTGTCGAAAAGATCGTCGAACGCGCAAAAAGTTTCAAGCTCGGCGATGGCAGCGATCCGGCAAACGACATCGGCCCGTCGGTCGATGAAGGCCAATTCGACACGGTTCTAAAATATATCGACATCGGACGCGAAGACGGCGCGAAGCTTCTTTGCGGCGGAAAGCGTGCAACTGGCGACGGCCTTGAAAACGGTTTCTTTGTTGAGCCGACGGTATTTGACAATGTAACGCATGAAATGCGAATCGCCCGCGAAGAGATCTTCGGCCCCGTGCTTTCTGTTTTGCGCGTAAAGGATTTTGACGAAGCGATGATGGTCGCGAATGATTGTGAATACGGCCTGTCGTCTTCGGTTTTCACGAACGACGCAAATTCAATGTACCGCTTCATTGACGAGATCGAATCAGGCATGACGCACATCAATTCACCGACAACCGGCGGCGAAGCTCACATCCCGTTCGGCGGAACTAAAAACACCGGTCTCGGCGCCCGCGAACAAGGCTCGACCTCGCTCGATTTCTACACCGAGCTAAAAGTCGTCTATGTCGATTACACGGGGAGAAAAAGGGAAGGAAATCTTTACTGATGGGCAGAAACACATGAGCTAACGAGTTTGCCCGATAAGATAAAAATAAAAAAATGAAATCAAAAATTATTCTTGTCACAACTTTCGTAGCCCTGTTCTTTATGGGCTGCCAACAATCGAATCAAGTTGCCAACCAGTCGTCTGGCGCGAATGCCTCGGCAAATCCAAAATGGGATGCCTACGCTGAGCAATTTATTACTGACTTTTTCACGGCGAACCCGAACGCCGGTGTTTATCAGGGAAGGCATGAGTTTGACGGTAAAATGCCGGATTGGACGCCCGAAGGGTTGACAAAAGAGATCGCCCGACTCAAAAGTGAGCGCGAAAAAGCTGCCGCATTCAAGGATGCCGATCTGGACGAACATCAGCGATTCGAGCGCGACTATCTGATATCTGAGATAGACAAAAACGTATTTTGGCGCGAGACGGCCGATCAGCCGCACAACAATCCGTATTATTATTCCGGCGCCCTTGATCCGGATGTGTATGTTTCGCGGCCATACGCTCCGTTGGAGACACGAATCAAGGCATACACGACATATGCCAAAAATGTTCCGGCAGCTCTCGATCAGGTCAAGAAAAACCTAAAACTGCCGATGGCAAAAACGCTTATCAAGATCGGTCGCACCACGATCGGCGGATTGGCAAATTCGTATGAAACTGACATTGCCAAAGTATTTTCCGAGGTAAAGGACGAAGTCTCGCAGAAAGAATTTACCGAGGCAAACACCGCCGCAGCAAAAGCCGTAAAGGAATTTGATGCGTGGCTTGCAGATCAAGAAAAAACGGCAAATGACGGTTTTGCTCTTGGTTCAGACAAGTTCAAGGTGATGCTGAAGGAAACCGAAGGCGTCGATATCGATCTCGCTGAACTTGAAAAGATCGCACGTACAGATCTCGAGCGAAATCTAGCCGCATTCAAGGCCGAGTGTGAGAAATATGCGCCCGGCAAGACACTTATCGAATGTAATGAAAAAGGAAATTTGGTCAAAGCCGAAGGCTCTGACTTGATCGACGCCGCTTCGAAGCAACTGACGGAGCTTCGGAAATTCTTGATCGATAACGACATTGTCACCGTGCCCGGTACCGAGGAATGTCAGGTTGCTCAGGCGCCTCCGTACAAGGCGTGGAATTTTGCATACATAGAAATTCCGGGCCCGTATGAAAATAATCTTCCTTCGGTTTATTACATTGCGCCGCCCGATCCGTCGTGGTCACAGGCAAAAAAGGATGCTTACATTCCCGGTAAAGGCAGCCTGCTATTTACCTCGGTCCATGAAGGTTATCCTGGTCATTTTCTGAACTTCTTGCACGCCAATCGCGCAAAATCGAAATTCGGACAGGTTTTTGTCGGCTACGCATACGCCGAAGGCTGGGCACATTACACGGAAGAGATGATGTACGACGCCGGTCTCGGCAAGGGCGAACCTGAACTTCATCTCGGCCAGCTTCAGGAAGCCCTGCTTCGAAACGTCCGCTTTCTTTCCGCCATAGGCCTTCATACAAAAGGCATGACCGTTGAGGAATCCAAGAAAATGTTCATCGAAAAAGGACTCCAAGACGAGGGCAATGCCGAACAGCAGGCCGAACGCGGCACTTTCGATCCGGCTTATCTCAACTACACAATGGGCAAGCTGATGATCAAAAAATTGCGCGAAGATTGGATCGCATCACGCGGCGGCCGCTCGGCGTGGAAAGAATTTCACGACAAGTTTCTTTCCTACGGCGGCCCGCCGATCCCTATGGTAAGGAAAGCTATGATGGGGCTGGACGATAAAGGCTCGTTGTTCTAGAAGAAACTAACCGCTAAATACGCCAAAAACGCGGAATTAGAGTAGAATAACTTACTCAAATTTCGCGTTTTTCGTGCATTTCGTAGTTACAAAAATATGACTCAAGCAGAGCAAAAGTCTAGTGAGGCCGACACCATGGTTGCTAAGCGTCATTTGATTTTCTTTCTGGTGTTGCTTGCATTGATTGGCGGCGCGATATTGCGGTCGAGCATTGCGACGCGGCTCGATAGTTTCACACTCGACGAGGCGTATCACATAGGTGCGGGCGTCGCCTATGTCCGGACTGGCGATTTCCGGCTTAATCCCGAACATCCGCCGCTCGTCAAGCTGTGGGTCGGAGCATTTGTCGCTGCTCAGGGATTTCAGCTTTCGCCTTACCGTGCCTTTGAGGATAAGTACGACGAGCGCCGATTTGTCGAAACGGATGTCTATGTCAACAACGACCCTGACTTGATTCAGAGCCGTTCGCGGCACGCAATGTTTGCGTTGAACGGACTACTGTTGTTTCTATTCGCCATGGCGGCGCGGCTCGTGTTCGGCGACTTAATGGCTCTCGCGGCCACGGCTTTTCTGGCTATCGATCCGACGGTTGCTGCGCATCTCCCCGTGGTGATGACGGATCTGCCTGTCGCCCTTCTTTCATCAACTGCCGTTTTGCTTGCCGTCGCTGCATTTCGCTCGTGGCGGATCACCGACTTGATTTTGGCTGCATTGGCCCTGGGGCTGGCATTGGGGGCAAAACATTCGGGTGTTATTACGTTGGCTGCAGTTGCTCTGATCGGAATATTGTCGGCGATTTTTTGGATGAAAAGAGCAAAGCCGTTAGATCGGGTGAAGCGCCTGGGTGCGGTTGCTGCCGTTCTGATCGCGGCCGTTATCGTCTTATGGAGCCTTTATCTATTTAGATTTAACGAAAGCTCGGGAACAAGCGAAGAGCAGTTTAACCGGCCATTAGCCACGAAGATCAGCGACCTCAAAACGCCGGTTTACCGAACTGGGCTGAACGTAATGGCCGACCTGCACCTTTTCCCGCGTGCCTATATCTGGGGCATGGCTGACACGATACGCGCAGGGGCTGAAAGTGGCGCCACCTCGATTTTGTTTTTCGGCAATCTCTATTACAGTAGAGGGCCTCTTTACTATTTCCCGGCTGTAATTGCTGCAAAACTCCAGCTCGGATTGATTTTGCTGACGGCGATCGGGGTAGGTCTGTGGGCCGCGCGCCGGATCGAGCGCGACTGGGATGCACTGCTGATTTCTGTCGTCATCCTGACAAGCCTGTTTTTGCTATCGCTTATGAAAGGTGCGTCGTACGCCGGCATCAGGCACTCGCTCCCGATAGTTCCGCCACTCGCACTGCTCGGTTCGCTATCCATCTATCAGGCAGTTAAGCGCAAGTCTTATTTGCTGAGAGGTACTGTCGCTATAGCGCTAATTGCCGCGATAGTTTCGGCGATCCCGGTCATGCGTCCGTGGGAATACTACAACGAAGCCGTCGGCGGGACGGCCAACGGACATCGTTATTTCAACGACGAGGGTGTTGATCTGAGCCTTCGCACAAAAGAGTTGGCTGAGTATTACGATCAGAATTTGAAGCCGAACGGCGAGATTCCCTACATACGCTATTACGCGTCGGATGTAGAACAGCGCGGGCGTGGGCTCGATTGGATCGGCAAAGACCCGGAACGGGACGCCTCGAAAATGTCCGGCGATACTCAAAGCGGTACATTCATCGTCGGGGCGCGAGCAATGGCTCCGTCGTTATTCTGGGATATGGGAAAATCATTTCGCGAGGCGACCCCCATGGCGCGGTTCGGAAACTTGTTCATTTTTCGCGGCACGTTTCCAAACCCGGCTGGTGCTCAGGCCGCATCACTTTTTTTTCGCGCAATTGAAAAGCTCCAATCACCCGAACCCGATACCGAAGGCGGAATCAAGTTGATTACCGAATCACTTGAACTCGACCGGTCGCCGTTCTTTGTATGGCTGGAGCTCGGCAACCAGTATTTGAAGCTCGGAGACCGCGAGAAAGCGCTGGGAGCATACCAAAAATCCTACGAACATGCGCCGAAATCGGATAGTATTAACGAAGTGATTCTTGAGCAAATAAGAAAGGTCGAGAGCGAGCCGCTTGACCAGATTTCCCCGCTGCGAAATCCCGGGGCCGAATGATAATGGGTCACTGTTTTCAGGAAATCAAATCACAACAAACATTGACATAGATCGTTATTTTCCTTATTATTTTTTCGTGAGGAGAACAACGATCTATGAATGTTTCATTAACGCCGGAACTCGAAAAATACGTCAACGATAAAGTAAAAACCGGCCGGTATAATTCGGCCAGCGAAGTAATCCGCGAAAGCTTAAGAACATTGCAAGACCAGGACGAACTTCAGCGTATCCGCCGCGATGAGCTTCGACGCGAGATCATGCTCGGCGTGGATTCGATCCGTAACGGTAAAGGCATACGCATGAAAGCGTCGGAACTCGATGCATTTGCAGAAAAACTGATCCAAGAGGCGAGAGACGAATATGGAAAGCGTTCTAATAAGTAATGATCCCCGACTATCGCTCTCACCTTTCGCGACAGCAGATATTAAGGAAACTTGGGCATATCTTTCAGATTTCGGCGACAAAGTCGCTGAAGATTTTATTCGGTCGATTGTTCGAATCTGCGGATTGATTTCACAAAATCCGGCTATGGGGACGGATCGGAGTGAAATAATCGTAGGTCTTCGATTGCATCCCTATAAACAACTACAACATTTTCTATTTTTTAACCAACAGTCTTGTCCAATGCAGAATGATACTGAAAGGATGGGGTGATTCCAATATAAAATGATACTGAAAAAGGGATGAAAGTGTTCATGATGGGGAGATGAGAAC
>JBOGOW010000157.1:0-8200 GCA_050748285.1 Pyrinomonadaceae bacterium | reverse complement strand
GTCCGGGCCGATACGTGGATCATGGACGGCAATTTCGGCAGGACGCGTGAGATAAGGATGCGCGCGGCTGATACGGTCATCTTACTCGACATCCCTCGAAGAGTTTGTATGTACCGTGTCATTAAGCGAGCTGCCATTTATCGCGGCAAAGAGCGCCCAGATATGGCTGAAGGGTGCAATGAGAAGATCGATCTGGAATTTCTGCTGTGGGTTTGGAATTATCGGCGTCGCAGCCTGCAGCGTGCATTTAATGAAATTGCCCTCCTTCGCAATAAAAATGTCATTTTAATAAGAAATACACAAGAAATCGAGAGTTTTCTCGAACGCGTTGCATCACAATATGAAGTGGACAAGGGATGAATTTGTTATCGACACCAACCCGTCGCGGCTTGATCTCCACACCATCCAGCGATTTCTTGTCGAGGATTCGTATTGGGCGAAGACACGCACTCCAGAACAAACCCGAACAGCTATTGACAATTCAATCTGTTTTGGCATGTATCATGAAGAAACAATCGTCGGTTTTGCCCGCGTTGTAAGCGATAAGACAACGTTTGCCTATCTCGGCGACGTGTTCATCCTTGATGAATACCGTGGGCGAGGCTTAGGCAAGTGGTTGATGGAAGCCATTCTTTCGCATACGGAACTTCAAGGATTGCGTCGTTGGATACTTGCAACGCGCGATGCACATGAGCTTTACCGCAAATACGGATTCGCAGAACTGAAATATCCCGAACGCTGGATGGAATTGCATTCGCCCGACGCATACTAAAGAAAACAGTAGTGTGTCAGTTTCCCAAGACTTTGTGTGCTTTGTGTCATAACTTGGTGTTCTCTGTGTTTGAAAAAAACTTAGCACCGAGGACACAAAGGGTTTCTAAAAGATCATGAAGACAATCTCTATCCTGAAAAAGCAAAAAGAATTCAAACTGAACCACTATTAAAAAAAACTGTTTATTTCCTTTAGCAATGTCGGTTATAATTATTTGACGGCCACCTCAAACGGCCTTTCACCCGCACCTTTAACAACCTCGCAGACAGGAACTCTTCCATTATGGATCAATTTCAACATCGCCCGCTCGCACTTTTAATTCTCGACGGTTGGGGGATCGCGCCCTCGGAAAATACTAACGCGATCGCCGCCGCACGGACGCCGTATTATGATGAGATATGCGCGCGTTATCCGATGACGACGCTCGACGCATCGGGTGAAGCTGTCGGATTACCGGCCGGTTCGCCGGGCAATGCCGAATCAGGGCATCTGAATATCGGCACCGGTCGCATCGCCAAACCGGAGACCGTCCGCATCTCAGAAGCTATCCGATCCGACGAATTCTTTGAGAATGAAGTTCTGAAAGATGCGTACTCAAAAGCAAAGGCGTCCGGAAATAAGCTTCATCTGGTTGGACTGTTTTCCGATGCGGAAGTTCATTGCTCGCCCGAAGTTTTATTTTCGCTTCTTCGAATGGCGAAGCGATTTAGCCTTGAGGATGTTTTCATTCACGGAATTCTCGACGGCCGCGATGTGCCGCCGCGAACCGCCGATATATATACCGAGATAGTTGAGATCAAGATGGCTGATATCGGAATCGGCAGGATCGCCTCGCTTTGCGGACGCTTTTTTGCGATGGACAGCAGCGAGAATTGGGAACGCACCGCCCGTGCCTATACGATGCTGATGTATGGTGAGGGCGAGCACGCATCGGACCCGGGAACTGCGATCCGCGGATCTTTTTTGCGCGGCATCTCCGACGAATTTACCGCACCGATAATTTTTACCAACGGGGACGGCGAGCCGCTTGCTACTATCGGCGAAGGCGACACCGTAATTTTTTTTAATCACCGCCTGGACACGATGCGGCAGCTTGTCCGTTCGGTCGCAATGCCCGAACCGGGTGCATCCGTAAAGCCAAAATTAAATGTTGTCTGCCTGACCGAGTACGACGCAAGTTTCGGATTGCCCGTCGCGTTTCGAAGCGGCGCCGAAACGCAAACATTTGGCGATATTTTGGAAAACTCGCGAATTCACGCTTATCGGATCAGCGAAACAGAACGCGCCCAACATATTTCAAACGTATTTGACGGCGGCGCGTCGAGGACGCGTCAGAATGAAAAATATTTGACGGTCGAATCCGCAAAAGATTTCGAACGCGAATACGCGCCCGAGCTTCAGAATTTCAAAGTTACGAGCTCGCTGCTTCGACATCTCGAGACCTATGCATCGGGGATATTTATCGCGAATTTCGCCTCGCCGGGGCTGGTTGCAGAAACAGGTAATTTTCAAAAAACGGTCGAAGCCGTTCAATATGCTGACACCTGCCTCGGCGGCATTATAAATAAGATCAACCGGATGAACGGCGTGGCGGTGATAACATCTTCGCACGGCAATTGCGAAGATATGCGGCTTATCGAAGGCCAGCATGATCGAGCCGCGACTATGAATCGCGTCCCGCTGCATATAACGGCGAACGGCAGCAGCAACTTTCGATTAGCTGCCGACGGAAAGCTCTGCGACGTCGCTCCGACCATTCTCGGACTTCTCGGCGTGGCGGTTCCGACCGAAATGTCCGGTCGCGACCTAAGAATGTAGCCGATCATTTTTACCGTTAGCCCAACGCTCCGCCTTCGTGGTATTCTGGCCTTTCCGCCAATTGACCGCCTATCGGAAAAGGAATATATCGCGAGAATATGGTCGAAGAATTTACGTTCGACAATACGGAAGAACGCCGCAAAGTTAGACAAAATGGAACAGGCTGGGTTGAGGTAATAGCCGGTTCTATGTTTTCGGGCAAGAGCGAAGAGCTTATCCGGCGGCTTAACCGCGCGCGGATCGCGCGGCAGAAGGTACAGGTTTTCAAACCGGTGATCGACGCACGTTATTCGGTTGAAGAAATTGCATCTCATTCCGGACAGAAACACGATTCGAAACCGGTCGGTTCAACGGCAGAAATGCTCGCGGAGATCGCAGACGAAACACAGGTCGTCGGCATCGACGAAGCGCAGTTTTTCGATATGGAATTGATCGATGCCGTGAACGAGCTTGCGGTTCGCGGTAAACGCGTGATCGTCGCCGGTCTCGATCAGGATTACACCGGAAAGCCGTTCGAACCGATGCCGCAGCTTCTATCTATTGCAGAATTTATTACGAAAACGCACGCCATCTGTGTCAAATGCGGTTCGACCGCCAACTACTCACAGCGAACCGTCGAATCCGAAGAACGCGTCGAGGTAGGCGCAAGCGATAAATACGAAGCCCGCTGCCGCAAATGCTTCATCCCGCATGCCGACTCGCCGACGATGCTCGATTGACGCCGAAACTTCGTGTGTTTTCGTGTACTTTTGTGGATAATCTTTTCGCTTTTTCCATTACTTCCGAAAGCGCTTTTCTTATCCTTTTGCGATCTTCATCGAATACAATATCGCTGCAAACGTATCGCGTTGCTTGTCGAAATTCGACCCCTTTGTCGAGACCATTATGTTTAGCTGCTGATTCTGTCCCTGATAGTTTCGAAACGCGATCCACTGATGTCGTCGCGGCCCGTCCTTATCTTCGGGCATCGCCTCGACCCATTCGACGCCTTTCACGCCGTCGATTTCAAGCCAGCGAACGTCTTCGTATTTTCCCTGTTTCAATTGTTCAAGCGAACTCGTATAAGTTGCGTCCAAACTCGTTTCGGATGGAAAACTTGCGGGCATAACGGAGATGGTGCCGATCAAAAATCCGTTCGCCGGTGAGCCGTAATTGAGCGATTCTTTTCTGAGTTCGAGCTTCGGCCAGCCGACCGGCAGCTTCCACGAGATTCCCTGATCGTCCCATTTCATCTCGGTTCCGGCATCGGCGATCGCCTGCTGCGGTCCGGTCATCGACGGAGTTTCGACTCCGCCCGACGAAGTCTTCGACGGCCCACCGGCCGTATTCGCGCTGTTGCTGTTCGAACTTCCCCTGCCGATATTCTTCAGCTTATCGCCGATTCCGCAAAATGTAAGAGCGAACAAAACGACGCCGAGCGAAACAAATGATTTCATTTAATTGCCTCCGAAAAATGTTTTTGAAACTGATTCATTCTCACCGCAATCGCAAAAAAATGCAAAACCACCCACTGCGGATCAATAAATCTCAACTCTTTCGCTTCCGCCGATGCTGCCGCATGTCAAGTCAGAACCGGGAGCTAGCGACTGGGTTATTTCGACTGGAACGCAGGCGTCCCGCTTGCAACGCCGCTTGCGGCGTCAATGCAGAAGCTCGCACGAAGTAAGGGCAGTACAAGGTTTCGTCGCATTGCGCGATGGTCAACCTCGCCGTTCAATGCAAAAAATACACCGGCGAACCATCTGGCATCGATGGTTCGCCCACAAAATTAGTGCTGATTTCCGGTCAGGCACAGCCCGATGGCAAGCAGGGATGCTTGCCGCCCCAATCGAAGAATCCGGTCGCTTCCGCTCGTGGTTCTGACTACTTCGCACTGACTACTTTCATTTCATCGATGATCCATTTTGCACCGCCGACTTTTTCGGTGACGAAGAGCACGAAGCGAATATCGACCGAGATGGTGCGGTTGTACGCGGGGTCGTAGTAGAAATCGTTGCCCAAACCTTCGTAATTGCCGTCGAAACAGAGCCCGACCTGTTCGCCGTTTGCGTTCAGGATTGGCGAGCCACTGTTTCCGCCGATGATGTCGGTGGTCGAGATGAAATTAACGACCACGCTGTCGCCTTGGCCGTAACGACCGAAATCGTGTGCGGCCTGCAGATCTTTGAGTTTCTGCGGCATATCGAATGGATTCACGCCCGTATCTTTTTCGAGCATTCCTTTGAGCGTGGTGAACGGCGTGCGGAATTCTGCCTCGCGCGAGGCGTAACCTTTTATGTTGCCGTAGGAGAACCGCAGCGTGAAATTCGCGTCCGGATAAGGCGTGATGTTTTTCATTTCCGCCATGCCCTGTTGATACAAAAGCCGCAGGGAATCGATCTTTCCGGCAAACGCGGCGGCACGAGCGTTGACGGCCTCGCGCTCTTTTGCAAGCGCGATCGCGAAGCCGCGCGGGTCGTCGCGTTGCGGGCGATATTCCAGCGTCTGCGGGCCGTAAAGGGCGGCGAGCGTATCGGCGTTCCAATAATCGCCCTGTGCGATCGCGGTGGCAAACGCCTCTTCAGCCGCTTTTCTATTCGGTTTATCCTTAAAATACTCTTCTGCCCAATCGAGCTTTTGGCCTGCGGGCAATTCGGCAAACGCACGCAGGAAATACCGCAGCATCTCGCGTTCGTAAACCGGTTCGCCATCGGCAAGAGCCTTTTCGATCTCGGTTCGCTTCGCCGTTCGCTCTTCATCGGAGAGCATTTTCTTCTGATTCGCGGCAGCGTAGATCTGTGAAAACACGGCCATTCCCGGATCGGGAATTCGCCGGATTATCACATCGCGCTTTGCGTATTTATTTGATTCCGCCGTTAACCCCGCGATCTGCGAAAGCACCGTTCCATACTTTTGCTGACGAGACGGATCAGCGGCGATCCATTTTGTGAACTGTGCTTCCTCAGCCTGTCGCTGCTGCACAACATTTGCCTGTCGAAGCCGATACGCACCGCCCTCGAACAGCTTGCGGCCATTGTCTATGTTGGCAATATCAGACTGCAGTTCGATCCGCTTCGCTTCGTCCGATTCGCCTACCAAATTAAGCGCGTCGCTTCGTGCACGAAGCCACGACGCCAGGAAAGGGAAGTTTGCATCGCGTGCATATTCGATCGACGATGCCTCGCGGTAACGCGTCGTTCCGCCAGGATAACCAAGCACGAAAACGAAATCGTTATCCTTCAATCCGCCGATATTTATCGTCAGGAATTTCTTTGGTTTGTACGGAACATTGTTCGCCGAATATTCTGCAGCAGAGCCGTCCGGGGCGACATAAGCACGCAAAAATGAGTAGTCTCCTGTATGGCGGGTCCACTCAAAATTATCCGGATCACCGCCAAAGACGCCGATGTTTCGCGGCGGTGCATATACAACGCGTATGTCCTTTAATTGCCGCGTTTGGTAGAGATAATGATAGTAGCCGTTGTTCAACATCTGGATGCGGATCAACGATCCCTTCGGCGCCTTTGCCTGTTCGGCGGCTTGGAGTGCATCCGTATTTTTCTTTATCGCAGCCACAAGATCATCACCCGAAAGACCGTCGATGCCTGTCCGGATCTTTGCGGTTACATCTTCGATGCGCTCGGTTATATTAAGCGAATAGCCCTTTGCCGAAATTTCGCCGCCGCGATTATCGGCTTTGAAGCCGGTTTCGACCAAATCTTTTTCCGGCGTCGAAGCCGAAACCAATGCGTCGAATCCGCAGTGATGATTCGTAAGTATCAGACCTGCGGGCGAGACAAACTCCGCCGTACAGCCGATGCTCAGGCTGATAACGGCCTCGGTCAAACCGCCGCCATTTGGATTGTAAATATCCTCGGGCTTGATCTTTAGCCCTTTTGCTTTTAACGGCAGCCCGGCGATCTGCCCGGGCGCATACATCCCTTCGTCAAAGCGTGCGACGGCAAACGAAACTGACGAAAGCGCGATAGCAAACGACAACGCAAATGAAAAGAAAAACTTACTGTTCGATCTCATAAAAATTGTTCCTGTTAATAAGTGAAAATGGAATTACTGAGTCAACAAAGTATAAAGGTTTCAAGTTCGAAATCCAACGCGCGAAAAAGCGAGCCGATGTTTCGACTCGCTTTTTGGTTTTCAGGTTGCAATGAGATGCGTGTATCGTCCTTGCTTACGCGCGCTGGCTCGTGCATCAAACTTACTCGGCTTTCTTCAACTCAGTCGGTTCCGGTGGAAGGAAGCGGCGGGGGTTTATCGGTTTTTCGCCGAGACGGAGTTCGTAATGAAGATGCGGGCCGGTCGAGCGGCCTGTTGAACCGATATAGCCGAGCAGCGTTCCGCGCGAAACGGGATTGCCGACTTCAATGTCAATCTTGGAAAGATGGCCGAATCTTGTGACAAGCCCGTTGCCGTGATCGATCTCGATCATATTTCCGTAGCCGCCTTTCCAGCCGGCTTCTATAACGGTTCCGCTTGCCGGTGCGACAACCATGTCGCCGCGTTCGCCGTCGATGTCCATTCCGGCGTGAAACTCGTATGAGCGTCCGCCGAACGGACTGCGTCGAAATCCGAATTCGTTATTGATCTTGCCCAAATGCGCCCATATCGACGGTATCGAAGCAGGGTCGCTTACAGCCTGAATAACTCGAAGTTTGTTTTCGACCTCGATGTCTTCGGCATCCATTTCCTCCTCCGAAAACGGGCCGCCGCTGTTTACGGCGAAGTCATCGAATGAATCGGGCCTGGAATAATCGATCGTCGTATTTTGAATCGGCACCTGCGCAGTAACTTGATTTAATGTCGGATTGGAAGCGGTTGAGGCTAAAAATGTAGTGCTGAAAGATGTATTACCCAATACTCCAAAAATGCCGATACCAAATATTGAAAATGCAAAAATTAATAAAAGACTCAATAAACCGTTTTGCAGAAATCCTTTTGAGACCTCTACTTTCTTAACAAATATTCTTGATCTTGATCTGCGTGAAAATAAAAAAGTAAAAAAATTACCGTTTTTCGTCATTATGCTACATAAGCTCCTTAAATGATTTCGTACCGGAAATCCATCGTTCCGGCACACTGAACCACGGGGGATAGCCGCGAGCGACTAACGCGAAACCTAACAAAACTATATGTGAGAAATACTATTTCTTTCCGACCGCATGAACATTGACCTGACTTCAATGATTAATAGAATGAACGGAAAGGTAAAAGGATATAAAAATGCGTCGGGAAAGGCAAGCGTGGGCGTCTTTCCGAACCGACGGCTATTATAACTCAAAATGTATGACCGATGCTAGTCCTTCTTGCGGCTTTTTTCGGTGAGCCCTTTAATGACCAGGAATCCAACACCGACGATCACGACAATGAACAGCAGCGCGGTAAGAATCTTAAACGCAAGCGTGATAAATCCGACGAATGCGATCAGGTTCTTTAATAACGTGATAACTAGCGCGATAACAACAAAAATGCTGCCCCATTTTCCTGCGGCTTTCATCCAAACTGGCATAATTACTCCTATGATGAATTTCTACTCTATCGGCAAAGGTTTCACTCTGCCAAAACGAAATTGTTAAAATCTTCAAAGACCCAATTGTGGGTTAGGGTGTTGTAGAT
>JBOGOW010000156.1:0-8202 GCA_050748285.1 Pyrinomonadaceae bacterium | reverse complement strand
TGCGTGCGATCGAGGTTTCGGAAGTTGTGAACGGAGAAGTCAAGTCGGAAACTTTGCCATCAAACGGCGCCCCGGAATCCGGCGTGGTGCCGGGACCCGATGTAATCGTCGGCGATCTTTTCAATCTGCAGCAATTTGGCAGCAGCGGTTCGCAGGTCGGTTTGGCGGTCGGAACCACTTCGTGCAACGCCGGCACTATCGATCTCAACTGGTTTCAAAATCCGGTTAACGATCATCCGGTTATTCCGCAAAATCTTTATCGCATGAGCGGCGGCGCAGGCAACGACGAACGTTTCGAGCAAATCGGCCAATCATATGTAAAGCATGCATTTACCGCATTGACTGAAAACATTTGTAATTTTGGCTGTAATCAGGTCGGCGGCACGAGACTTGGTTCGGGCTGTTCCGATCCGTACAGTTCGGGCTTGAATTCCGGGCCGAATCTCGGTTCGAGGGCCTGGATAAATCCATATACGGGTGTGTATCCGCGAAATGATTCTGCAACGCCGAACAACACCCATTCGGGTCATACACACACGGGAGTCTCGCATCGCATTCTTACGGAAGTGAGCGATCTGAATACGACGACCAATGCGGGTGCAACCTATTACGCCGAAGCGCAATACATTACGCCGCACGAATATGCCTGGTGTCAGGCAAATCCCGGACAGTGCAATATGTTCAACAACGTCTCATATCGCCAATACAATGTAACGGGCACGACGAGTTTCAGTTTTGCACCGGCCGCACCCACCGAACGTACAAAACCTGCGATCAATGCATGGTCCGGAGCAACGATTGTTCAGATCACGCCCGATCCGGCAAATGACGGAGTGGGATTTGTGGCGTATAAGGTGACAAACCCCTCGCCGGGTGTTTGGCATTATGAGTATGCGGTTTATAACCAAAATATGGATCGCGGCATCCAATCCTTCAGCGTTCCTTTGAGCACTGGTGCCGGAGTGAGCAATATCGGCTTTCACGCACCGCCGCAGCATCCGGGATGGACGAATGATGGAACCGTCGGCGGCGCAGGTTTTAGCGGCGCGGCATGGACGCAAACGCCGGCTGCAGATTCGATGACCTGGAACTCGGAAACTTTTGCACAAAACCAAAATGCAAATGCGATCCGTTGGGGGACGACGTATAACTTCCGCTTTGATTCGAACCGGCCGCCGCAAACTGCAAATGCAACCGTCGGCTTTTACAAAACGGGCCAGCCGATGACAGCGCAAATAATGGCACCCGGCGCAGTATCCGCAAACGTATCTGTTTCGGGCCGTGTGCTTGCCAACGCCACGAGAGGCGTCAACGCAGCGAGGGTGTCGATCACAGATTCAGGCGGTGTTTCGAGAACCTACATTACAAATTTGTTCGGATATTATAGATTCGATGGTATCCCGACAGGACAAAACTTTACTATCAGCGTGCAGGCGAAACGTTATTCGTACGCACCTCAGACGCTGGCGGTAAACAGTAACCTCACAGGTGTGGATTTTACGCCATTGCCTTAACTATCCTTTGAAACCAACTTTGCATTGCGGCGGTCTTCGGACCGCCTTTTTCTTGGACGGATGCAGAAAATTTTGGCTCCGGCAAAAAATTTCTCCGCAAATTTTCATATTGAATTCGTTCAAATAATAGAAAAGGCCCTCTGCGTGCGGCAGCGAGCCAATTCATTTTCGTATAACTACCCGTTTCTGCTCCGATAAATGATCGTTTAGCTGCGTAAGCCACGCGGCCAATGAAGCAAACACGGCCTGCCATTCGACCTAATAATAAATTCTAACGTAACGATAGTGTCGGCGACCGCCATACCAGTAATAATGGCGACTAAGCCTGTATCGGCGGTTCCCCACCTGTCGGCGTCGATACTGACCGTAATTCCTATATCGTCGGACGCTTCTGCGGCGGCGGGGCTGCCCGATCGAAACGCGTATCTGTGGTTCAGCCACATTCATTTCCAATGTTTTAGTGCCGGCATTTGCGGCACCAAATCCGTCAATCGGCAATCCGACAAAAAATGTGCCGATCAAAAACATAAAGACCGCAATTTTCTTTTTCATATCTCACCAAGCCTCCAGTTGTAATTCGTTAGCAAAAAAATCTGATCTTTTGAGTAGATGTTTTTACAAGCGCCGAAGATGCAGGAAAAAAGGTTGGAAATTTGCGGCGGTAAATGAAAAGGTCCGCTGCGTGCGGCAACGAACCCATTCATTTTCGTATTACTACCCGTTATTGCGTCAAGAGCATCGCGCCGACAAGACCATTCACGAGTGTTCTCTATTGCCGAAATTCCCAACATTACTTTCCGAGCCGGATTTCGGGTTCGGGCGGCAAATGAGCCGGATGCCTTTCTTCAAAAACATCCAATTTTCGAAACGCGTTAAGTGTGATTATCATATACTTATTTGGCGCAAAAATCAAGATAATTTTTTAAATTGTTTTGAACAATTTCTCAGGCAGCGAAAAGCCGTGATTTCGGTTTGATGGCTCCTCGAACGCTTTGGTGCAAGCCGTTGCTTGAACCATAGTAAACCGAGTATTCTGATACCGCCCTTACTGACGTACGGGCTTCGGCAGTTTATGAAGATCGAGATCACGAAAGATTTTGCACCGTCGAAGATAGTCTGTGTCGGACGCAATTACGCCGAGCATGCTGCCGAGCTCGGCAACGATGTTCCGGCGGAGCCGCTTTTGTTTTTGAAAGCGCCGTCGTCTTTGATTTTGCATAACGACGCGATCATTATTCCGCCGCAGTCTCAGCAGGTCGAGCACGAGGCCGAACTCGCCGTCATTATCGGACGTGATTGCAAGAATATTGGCGACGAAGAAGACGCATTTCAGTTTACCAGAGGCTACGCATGTTTGAACGACGTGACGGCCCGCGATCTTCAGCGAAAGGATGTTCAATTCACGCGGGCGAAGTCATTCGATACCTTTTGCGCGATCGGGCCGCACATTGAGACCGATCTCGATGTCCCCGACACTCAAGTTATTTGTCGTGTCAATGGCGAAACAAAACAGGACGGCCGAACGTCGCAGATGGTGTTCTCTGTCGAATTTTTGATACGATATATTTCAAGGCAGATGACTTTGAAAGCAGGCGACGTGATCGCGACCGGCACGCCATCGGGTGTTTCGAAATTAAATTCCGGCGATGTCTGCGAGGTCGAGATCGAAGGAATCGGCATTCTGCGAAATTCAGTTGCAGAAGCCCGAGCGTGAGCAAGGGCGGTACCGACTTTCTCGACCAAGCGCGGCGGTTCGCGAATTTATTGCCCGATGTTGCTCATATCGCCCTTACTTACGTGCGGGCTTCTGCAATGCGGGCTTCTGCACAAAACATTATGAAATTTTTTATAGATACAGCAAATTTGGATGAGATCAAAGAAGCAAACGAGCTTGGAATGATCGACGGTGTAACGACGAATCCGTCGCTTGTGGCGAAGGAAGGTGATGTCGATTTTAAAGAGCATATTGCGAAGATATGTTCGATCGTAAAGGGCGATGTTTCCGCCGAGGTAACCGCGCTCGATACAGAAGGAATGCTCAAGGAAGGCCGCGAATACGCCAAAATCGCGCCGAATGTGGTCGTAAAATGCCCTCTCACGCTGGATGGCTTGAAAGCGACGCGCATTTTTACCGAGGAAGGCACCGGTGTGAACGTAACGCTCTGTTTCAGCGCATCGCAGGCACTTTTGGCGGCAAAGGCTGGTGCGAAATACATATCACCATTTATTGGAAGGCTCGACGATATTTCGACCGACGGAATGCAGTTGATCCGCGATATAGTGCAGATCTACGACAATTACGATTTCGATACGCAGGTGCTTGCGGCGTCGATTCGCCATCCAATGCATATCGTCGATTGCGCTCTTGCGAGAGCAGATGTGGCGACGATTCCCTTCAAGGTGATCAAACAACTCGTTCATCACCCGTTGACCGACAAAGGCCTTGAAGGTTTTCTTTCCGATTGGAAAAAAAGCGGAAGAAGTTGATTAAGCCGCTAAATACGCGAAAGATGCTAAAAATAAAACTTTGCATCTTGGTATTTTGCACGCGGTTGGAATTATTGAATTTTTTCGTGTTGTTCGTGTCGTTTCGTGGATCAATCTTTATCGTCGAATTATCTTATCCACGAAAATACACGAACCAACACGAAACGAAGGATTCGCAACCGCCGGCAAATCAAGCGAGAAGAGTTTTTAGCGAGCCTTGATGTGCTGCGGCGTCCAGGTCTTGTTGAAGTGCCGCTTGATATTTTGCTCGAAATTCTTCGTTCTCATCTTTCATAGATACGAGATCACGTACCTTTTCTACCAACGAATCGACTATTTCATCTGCATAGCCGTCCTTTAGGTCAAACATTTCATCGATCTCCACGATAAGCGTCGAAAATTTTCGGAGCCAGACAAAGTCTGCGTCCTCAAGCAGGAGATTGAGGAATTCGCCCGAGTTGAGCGGCCCGTTGATGCCTTCATATATCGTGCGTTCGTGGTCGAGCAGAGTTTTGTGAAGTTTAAGCAGCAGATCGCGGCTGCTTTTTAACAATTCGGCGTTATTCATCCCTTTATTCTAACCTTGCTTTTCAAAATTTAATACCGTGCTGATCTTTATTTATTAGCCTGCTAATGATAAATTATTAGGCGGCTAAGCATTTATGATTAGCATGGTCGTATTTTGCATTAAACACATATAAAATAAGCGGTTAAAGTGCTTTATGAAGATCGAGGACAGCGTAAGTTACCTTCTGGCAAAGCTCACGGTTTCGCATCGGAACCTGATCGAAAAATTCGTTACCGATGTCGGGCTTCACAGCGGCCAGGTTTTTGTAATGATGGAACTTTGGAAAATGGACGGCCAGCGGCAGGTCGATCTCGCCGACAAATTGAACCTCGCGCCGCCGACCGTCAACAAGATTCTCGGCGGCCTGCTCGAAGCCGATCTGGTCACGCGTGAAAAGGTTGAGGACGACGCCCGCTCGACTCGGATATTCCTGACAGCAAAAGGCACCGAAATTGAACAATCGCTCGAGCAAAAATGGGCCGAGCTCGAATCGCAGACCATTATGGGATTAACGGACACCGAAGCTTTGGTTTTAAAACAGCTCCTCCAAAAGATGATGGGAGCCGATCTATAAAACCTTTCCACAAACCGCAAATCGATATACAATTATCCGATATATTAATTTGTTCGGCGGTGCGGCAGTTTGAAAAGATCAGTATATTTATTTTTGCGCGGATAGTTCCTTTGTGTGATTTCGTGTCATTTTGTGGATCCTTTTCAATTCAGAATTTCTTGATCTACTAAATTACACAATCAACACGAAAAACGCTTATGTTGATCCGTTGCCCGGATTTTTCTTCTTGTTGCACATTACCAGGAGGCAGATATGAAGATTTTGTTTGCGACCGACGGGGCGAAGCAGAGTAATGCCGCGATCGAGATGATCAAGCGGCTGGTGATACACGACGGCGATGAGATCACGGTTGTCAGCGTTATCGACCTCGCCGTGCCGATGGCGGTCGATATTTACGGCGGATACGTTCCCGATACGACCGAATTTGAAAAGACGGCGCGTGAAAATGCGACGCGCATACTTGCGGAGACGGTTGAGAAACTCAAAACGCAGCTTGGTGAAAAAAACATCACTATATCGACCGAATTGCTCTTCGGTTCGCCGGAAAGCCGCATCGTGGAACTTGCGGACGAGATCAAGCCCGAATTGATCGTCGTCGGCTCACACGGTTACAGCGGCTGGGAAAGGCTTTTGCTTGGTTCGGTTTCAGATGCCGTTGTGCATCATGCACCTTGTTCGGTGATGGTCGTTCGCTGCCCGACAGAATAAGCGATGCAGAATGAATGGGTTACGATCAATTCCCGAAAGTATGACCTGAGCATTCGGCGCAGATGGAAATGCCAATTGGTCGAACGAGAAGATCCGATGCTTGTCTTCGTCGGTGAATTCGATGAAACGATCGATCACCCCGCTCTCGGACTGATCCAAAAAGGAACGACCTCATACGAATATTATTGGCTCGACCGTTGGTATAACATTTTCCGCTTTCACGAGCCCGACGGCTCGTTTCGCAATTTCTACTGCAATATCAATATGCCGCCGACCTTTGACGGCAGGACTCTCGATTACGTCGATCTTGATATCGACGTGATCGTCTGGTCCGAAGGGCGCATTATTACGCTCGATGAAGACGAATTCGAATCAAACGCTGTCGCATTTTCCTATCCACCTGAAGTTCGAAAAAAGGCACTCGATTCGCTTGATGAAATTCATAAGATGATTTTGTCACAAGCATTTCCTTTCGAAGAAAGATAGCCACAAAAGTCACAGAATTCACAAAACACATAAGATAATATCTACTTCCGGTTGTTCGTGAAAAATATACTTTTGCTCCCTTTGTGTCTTTTGTGCCTTTTGTGGCAAGTCTTTGGCTATCGCGGCTGGATGCGGAGGGTGTAGGTGCCGACGGCTAGCGGGACGCCGGGTTTTAGCGGGACGCGTTGGCCGATGGCGATCTCGTATGAACCGATCATCGCTGGGTTGCGCCCTTCGTTCACGGCCCAGAAATTCCCTGCACCGTCGGTGGCGATCGTAAGGTGGCGGCGGCTGATCTCAGGGTCGCCGCTGAGCGCGATATCGACCGGCCTCGAACGCGAGCCTCGCCCGACCACGACCTCTTTATTAAAGATCGGGACGATGTTTTGGCGAATGTTATTCATCCATATTTCGAGTTTGTAAAGCTCGGCGACTCGCGGGCGGACGTTGGTCATTTCCTCGCCTTCATCGCTTGAGATCGGCGCGACCTTTTCGACCTTTCCGTCGAATGTCGGCGGAATATTTTCGGCGTCGCGGCGAACGGTCTCAAAGCCGGTTCGTGACGGGAGCGGCGGCAGATAATCGGAAGGCGGTGGAATAACATTCGGATTGGTTTTCCGCGCCGAAACAGGTTTTGGGATCTCCTGCGCGGGTGCAGGTGCGGGTTTTGGCCGGGCAAGAACGCCGGTCTTGTTGCTCGTCGAATCTTCCCAGCTATGCTGAACGCGAACCTCGCCTTTTTCGAGCGTCGCGTCGATCCGCAATTCAAGTACGAACGATTTCGTTTCGAGCTTTTTCTTCCCGGCGATCTCGCGGGCGCGTTCGGCAAGGATGTGATAAAGCCCTTGCTCAAGCCCGCGACGTTTTACGCCCTGCCATTCCTTGTCGTCGTCCGCATTCAGGAAGATCGTATATTCGCTCGGGATGATCGTAGTTCCCTGCGGCAGCGGGAGCATTTCGTTTTGCATCACGGTTTCGATGGCGCGAGCTATTTTGACGATGAATTCTTCCGATTGGCTGCGCGGTTTTACCTGGGCGTCGCGGGCCGCATTTTCAAGCACAAGCTCCGCCGATTCACCGTCGATCCATCGTCTTACTTTTTCGAGTACGCTCAATTCTTATTCCTCAACAATTTTCAAACAAGATGCATAGGATGAACACGATAAATCTCTTTTGCGAATTATTATTTTTCGGAAATTTTCCTGATCTTGACGACTGCAGAAAAAATCCTGCTTATCCTGTGCATCTTGTTCAAAATAAGTCTCTTAATCGAGATCTACATATTTCCGGCTCAACCAACCTCGGTTGGTCGGGAGCGGCGTTCCGCGGTCGCGGCCCTGTTCGAGCACATCAACTTGATACCAATTATTCTGCGTTTTTACAATTCGCACTTTGGAATTTTTTGTTACGACGCCGAGCGGTTCGTTATCGGCGCTCGGTTCGGGCCGCAGGTTGATATCGGTATTCGCATGACCGGTTTGATCCGCAAAAAGATTTGTCAATTCGATATAAAGCGGATGCGTCGTTACATAATAATAACCGCCGTAAGCCAGGCCGCCAAAGATCGCCGTAAAAATAAAAAGCACGACGGCGGTTTTCAAAAGCCAGCGGCTTTTGCGACGCTTTGGCTCGTAACGTATGACGATTTCCTGTTTTTCCGGCGGCGTTTCTATCGCCGGCGGTTCGGCATTCGGCCAATGATCTTCGACGCGCTCCATCGGATGTTCGGCTACGGGCGGGATATACAACGCCGGTTCGCGTTCGACTGCAACGGGCCGGTTTGCGATCAGCGGATGGCGTTTTCGCAAATCGCGTGATGTATCAAAGCGCGGTTTTTGCGGCGCTACGGGTGAATACCCTTTCGC
>JBOGOW010000155.1:0-8235 GCA_050748285.1 Pyrinomonadaceae bacterium | reverse complement strand
AAAATCCCTTCAGGGCGATTTGGATAACATAATCTTAAAAGCGCTTCGAAAAGAACCCGAACGCCGCTACGCTTCGGTCCAGGAATTCTCCGAAGACATCCGCCGTCATCTTGCCGGCTTACCGGTAACGGCGACCGCTGACACGGTTTCATACCGCTTCAAAAAATTTGCGGCACGGCATCGCGGAGGAGTTTTTGCGGGCGGTCTCGTCCTGCTTACCTTATTGGTCGCAACCGGCGTTACCTCATGGCAGGCGTACGTCGCGCGTCAGGAACGCGATAAAGCCGAACTGCGTTTCAATCAAGTTCGGAAACTCGCAAACACCATTCTTTTCGATTATCACGACGGCATTGCCGAACTCGCCGGTTCGACGCCGGTACGCGAAAAGATGGTAAAAGATTCGCTTGAATACCTCGACAATCTGGCAAATGAAAGCTCTGGTGACGCAGACCTGCAGAGGGAATTGGCCGCGGCTTATCGAAAGGTTGGCGATATTCAAGGCTCATACGGTGGAACCAACATTGGGAACACAGGAGCTGCATTCGAAAGCTACCAAAAGGCTCTTTCGATTCAAACCAAACTTGTCGAAGCGAATCCGGCAAACATCGAAGACCGCCGGATGCAGGCTCGTTTGATGATCGATATCGCTCATCAGTATGAAAATGCCGGCGATTTTCAAAGCAGTGAAAGCAATACGCGCAAAGCGACCGAGATTTTTAACGGGATCGTCAATGAACAGCCAAATGAAACAAAATCCCGGTCGGATCTGGCACGCGCGCTATGGACTCTGGCGTCGGCCGTGCGAGCGAAAGGCGATTTGGACGGAGCGATCACTCAGTACGATCAAGCAGCTCGTATATATGAAAAACTTGCGGAAGAAAAGTCCGACGAGCGCAAATTCAGTCGAAATGCCGCATTGACCTACAAAAATATCGGCGGCGTGATTGAGTTGAAAAAGGATTATTCGGCAGCATTGGAATATTATCGCAAAGCACTGATCATCGACATGAAAAATGCCGAAGAAGAGCCCGAGAACGCCACGTCACAGCTTGATCTTTCTTTTTCATACGGATCGATCGCTTCTGCTTCGATGAATTTGGGCAATCTTGAAGAGGCCCTGGATTACCGTAACAAGGCGCTTTCGATTCAGGAAAAAATTGCGGCGGCCGACGCCAAAAATGTATTTGCCAAAGCCGCGCTCGCACGGACATTTCGGCAGTTAGGCGACCTTCACGAGAAGCGAATAAAATTCGACGAAGCCCTTTCGAATTATCGAAAGTCGTTGCAAATATTTGAAAGTCTTTCAAATTCAGATCCGAAAAACTCAAATTTGAAGGCCCAATTTGGAGATATTTGTTCAATATTCGGAAACTTTTTACTACGTCAATCGAGAAATCCCCACAAACGCCTGGAGCGTTTGCGCGAGGCACAAACATTTCAAAAGCGCGGCTTCGAGATTTTTCAGACTCTCAAATCACAAAATGCACTTGAAAAGCGATATGATGAGCAGTTTGGCGAGGTGCAAAACGGATTGAAGCAAACGGAAAGTGAATTGGCGAAAATCCGTCAATAAATTTGTATGTTGTTATTGCGAGTACATCGCCAGCAAACAGCTTGAGAAACTAATCGATAATTAATTCATTCCCGGTCAGCAGCTTGTAGGCTTGCAGGTATCGCTGCGAGGTGGCTTCGGCGATCTCGTCGGGCAGCGGTGGTGCGGGTTCGGTTTTATCCCAATTTAGGGTTTCGAGGTATTCGCGGACGAATTGTTTGTCGAACGATGCTTGCGGGTGGCCGGGTTCGTATTTTTTCGCGTCCCAAAACCGAGATGAGTCGGGCGTGAGAACTTCATCGACTAGCATAATATCTCCTTTGCTGTCCGCGCCGAATTCGAACTTTGTATCGGCAATAATAATGCCGCGTTCGAGAGCGTGCGTGCTTGCTTCACTGTAAAGCTGCTTTGAAAAACTTTTCAGTTCTGCCGCGGTGTCGTGACCGGCGAGCTGCATAAATTCGACCTGCGTAATGTTGTCATCGTGACCGACTGCGGCCTTGGTCGCCGGTGTAAATATCGGGTTTAGGAGTTTGTCGCAGTGAAGCAGATCGGGCGGCAGATCGCGGCCACAAACTTTTCCATGTTCGCGATAATCTTTCCAGCCCGATCCCTCAAGATAACCACGAACGACACATTCGACTGGGAAAACCGTCGCCCTTTTCACAAGCATCGAGCGGCCGCGAAACTCGGGAATTTTTCGCACGTCGTCGGACATCTTTTCAAAGTCGGCAGTGATAAAATGATTTGGGACTATGTCCTTGAGCCGCTTGAACCAAAATGCCGATAGCTGGGTCAACACGCGGCCCTTGTGTGCGATCGGCGTCGGCAAAATACAATCGAATGCCGAGATGCGGTCGGTCGCAACGAGCAGATATTGTTCATCAGTTACTTTGTAAATGTCTCGAACCTTTCCACGATAGATCAGGTCAAGCCCGTCGGCGTTTGTTTGTGATACGGTTGAAACTGCGGTCATTTGGTAAGGGTCTGAATATATCATAAGTCGCCGTTTGCGTCCAAAACGCAAGCGGTGTCGGAGAACACTGAAGAGTATTTCGCGGACATTTAAGCGAAATATCTTTGATGGACAATTCGAAATTCTACGGACAAACTGAAAAGTGAAAACTTAAAACTGAAAATCGAATTCATTGCCTTGTCCTCCGTTTTCAGATTTTTTTTGGAGGCTTTTTTACAACATTGGAACCGAGATCAACGAATATGAAAAATGTTTTTCCATCTATGGCTGAGGTAGGTAAACAGGCACCGGATTTTGTTTTGCAGGATGGACGCGGCACGGAATGGCGGCTTGCAGATCAGGCCGGGTCGGTTGCCGTCCTGCTTTTTTATCCGCAAAACGAAACGCTTGTCTGCACAAAGCAGCTTTGTTCGGTTCGCGATAATTGGAGCGAGTATCTGGAAACGAAGGCCGTAATTGTCGGCATCTCGCCGCCGGCAAAAGACGAACATTCTGAATTCGCGGCAAAGCACAGTTTGCCGATGCCGCTTTTGGTGGACGATGAGCGTATGGTTACGCGGCAATTTGCATCGCACTCGATATTTCCGATTTCGTTTACGAGAGCGGTCGTGGTGGTCGATGCGAAGGGAATTGTGCGGACAAAAGACGTGATGCTCCGTGCCTTTCGCCCAAAAGACGAACACGTAATCGCCTCCATCTACGCCGCACGCAGCGACGCCCTCACCGATCGATACGAAAAACTGCGGCAGCGTGTGAAGCGTTGAGTTGGCTAAAATAATTCAAGACGTCTAGCTTATCCGATCTTTCCAATAATTCGGGCGACGACTTTGATGGGCGACTACGGTTACGACAATGGTGTCAACATCAATATAATAAATCAGCGAATAAGGAAATCGATAAAGCACCACCGATCGAAGCCGGTTTGATATCGGCGTTCCGATCTCAGAAAACCTGCAAATCCGATCGATTGCCGAATAGATCTCTTCAAGAAAGCGTGAACCGAGACCGGATCTTTCTCCATCGTAGAATTGAGCTGCCAAGATCATTTCTTCTTCAGCGACCGACAGGAATCGATAGCCGATCATTTCAACATCTCTCGTCCACGAGCCATTACTTCCTCGCCCGGCAAAGCTTCAAGCTCGCCTTTTAGATAGGCGTCAAGGCGACTTTCAGCCTCTTCGATCCAAAGCGTTTCTATATCTTCCTCATGTTCAGAATCGAGTTCCCTTATTAGGGTGTGAGCGAGTTTAGCCCGCTCCTGGAAACTTAATTGTCTGGCCTGATTTTCAATTTCGGCTAAAGTTGTGCTCATATCTCAATTTCATTATGTAATGTTTTGTTTGAAAAGAAAACTCAATTCGAGGCAGTGGGTCAGTTTAAGTTTGTTATCATAGCGCCGCTTCCGATATTGGGATTCTTTTGTGTATTTTCGTGTTATTTCGTGGGTTCTCTTATTTTCTTGGTTAAAGAATTGTCCACGAAATAACACGAAAATACACGAACAAATTTTAAATTGACGCACGACCCGATTTGATGGGCAGGGGGCTTTTTCGATTGGCCCGATTTGCGGTATGATTGAACTATGCAATTTCGTCTCATAAGTGAAAACACGCCGAAGGGCGATCAGCCGGAAGCGATCCGGCAGTTGGTTGAAGGGATAAACGGCGGCGTGAAAGATCAGGTGCTGCTTGGCATAACCGGAAGCGGCAAGACGTTTACGATCGCGAATCTCATCGAGAAGACGCAGCGGCCGACGCTTGTGCTGGCTCATAACAAGACGCTGGCCGCACAGCTTTATCAGGAATTCAAATCATTTTTCCCCGAAAATAAGGTCGAGTATTTTGTTTCGTATTACGACTATTACCAGCCTGAGGCGTATGTTCCCGCCGCCGATCTTTATATTGAAAAAGAAGCAACGGTAAATGACGAGATCGACCGTTTGCGGCTATCGGCAACGCGTGCGCTTTTTGAGCGGCACGATGTGATCGTCGTCGCATCGGTTTCGTGCATTTACGGACTCGGCGATCCGGATGCGTATTTCGGGATGCTCTTGTTTATTGAGCCGGGAATGGAGTTTAAACGCGAAGATTTTTTGAAGCGTCTGGTCGAACTGCAATACGAGCGCGTAAATGTCGATTTTGATCGCGGAAGTTTTCGCGTCCGCGGCGACGTTGTTGAGATTTATCCTAGCTATCAGGATCAGGCGTATCGCGTGGAGTTTTGGGGAGACGAGATCGATTCGATATCGACCATCGATCCTTTGCTTGGCGAGGTGCTCGAAAAACACACGACGCGTTTGCCGATCTATCCGAAGACGCACTATGTGATGTCGAAACAGACAGTAAGACGTGCTGTGCAGACGATCAAGGACGAACTCATCGCGCATGAAGAAGTGCTCGTAAACGAGGGCAAGCTGGTCGAATCGCAGCGCTTGCATCAGCGGACCATGTACGACCTTGAGATGATAAAGGAGATGGGATTTTGCCGTGGCATCGAGAATTATTCGCGGCATCTGACGGGAAAAAAGCCCGGCGAACCGCCGCCGACTTTGCTTGATTATCTGCCATCGGATGCGTTGATGGTGATCGACGAATCGCACCAAACCGTTCCGCAATTGGGAGCGATGTTCAAAGGCGATCAATCGCGAAAAGGCACGCTGGTCGAATATGGTTTTCGTCTTCCTAGTGCAAAAGACAATCGGCCTTTGAACTTTGAAGAATTCGAGGCTCGCGTTGGGCAGACGATATATGTTTCCGCAACGCCCGGACCTTACGAATTGAATAAAACGGAAGGCGAGGTTATCGAGCAGATAATTCGACCAACGGGTTTGCTCGATCCGGTCGTTGAAGTTCGCCCGGTGAAGGGACAGATAGACGATCTGCTCGAAGAATGCCGAGTTCGCGCCGAGAAAAACGAGCGGGTTTTGGTTACGACATTGACCAAAAGAATGGCTGAAAACCTGAGCGAGTATTTTGCCGAGGTCGGCGTGAAAGTTACTTATTTGCACAGCGATATTGTTACGCTCGACCGAATAAAAATACTGCGTGATCTGCGGCGCGGTGAGTTCGACGTTTTGGTAGGCATCAACCTTTTGCGCGAAGGGCTCGATCTGCCGGAGGTGTCGCTAGTTGCCATTTTGGATGCCGATAAGGAAGGGTTTTTGCGCTCGGAACGTTCGTTGATCCAAACGATGGGGCGGGCGGCTCGTAACGCCGGCGGCAAAGCAATTTTATATGCCGATAAGATCACGAAATCGATGGAAAATGCCATAGGCGAAACACAGCGGCGGCGCAAAATTCAGGAGCAATACAATATAGAGAATAACATCACGCCGACGACGATTATTAAATCCATCGAGGCGACTTTGGTAACCGCGTACGAGGCCGATTATTTCAAAATACCGCTCGATCTCGATTCATTCGAAGAATATTCGCCAAAGCAATTAAAGGAAACCATCGCTCAACTCGAAGCCGATATGCGCCACGCCGCAAAGGAAATGAAATTCGAGCAGGCGGCTGAAATACGCGATAGGCTGAAATATTTGCGGGAGAGGGAATTGACGGTAAGATAGTGCGAATTAGATTATGAAACAGGAAAACGCGATCAAGTTATTTGAAGGGAAACAGGTTCGGACAAAATGGGATGCTGACGCCGAAAAGTGGTATTTTTCGATCGTCGATACGGTTGGTGTCTTAACCGACAGTCCACATCCAAGAAAGTATTGGAGTGTATTAAAGACCCGTTTGAGAAAGGAAGGAAGCGAGTTGACTACAAATTGTAGTCAACTGAAAATGCAGTCTGCCGACGGCAAATTCTACAAAACCGACGTTGCCGACACAGAGCAGCTTTTTCGGCTTATACAATCCGTCCCTTCGCCAAAAGCGGAGCCTTTTAAGTTATGGCTGGCAAAGGTCGGGCGCGAGCGAATCGACGAAATTGAAGACCCTGAGATCGGCATAGAGCGGTTGATGGAAACCTATCTAAAAAAAGGTTACAGCAAGGAATGGATCAATCAGCGGCTAAAAAGCATCGAGGTAAGAAAAGAACTGACGGACGAATGGGACATGAGCGGCGTTAAAAAAGGCCAGGAGTTTGCGATATTGACTGACGAAATAACGAGGGCTTGGGCTGGTTTGAATACGCGACAATACAAGCAATTCAAAAATCTTAAGAAAGAAAATCTCCGTGACCACATGACCAATTTGGAGCTCGTTCTGAACATGCTGGTCGAAGCAACGACGCCCGAAATATCAAAAGAACGCAAGCCAAAAGGATTGGAACAAAGCCGGGTTATCGCAAAACAGGGTGGAACGATTGCGGGTAACACGCGAAAAGAGATCGAAGAAAAAACAGGCCGAAAAGTCGTTACGCCGAAAAATATGAAGTCTCTCGAATCAGGTGCGAAACATAAGCAATTGAATAACTCTGAAAATTAAGGTGTAAGCACAAAGCGATTGGAGCGCGAGCGTCTCGCTTGCCGTCTGCCGTCTTGGTTTTGCAAGACCGGCGGACGCATCGTGTGCCAATCGGCATGTCCGTGTGCCGCGAGGCCGTTCGGGTCGCTTCGCTGCCGAACGGAGCAGGCGGGACGCCTACGCTCCAGTCATATAGAATCAGTCATTGTAGAATCTATTGGTTGATTGGTTACAATACTCGAAATGCGCTTCAAAACTCAGTTGGAAGATCTGCAAAACTATCTAACCGACGCCAGCAATTTGCAGGGTGGGCATGCGGAGAAGCTGTTTGTGCCGGAAAATGCGGATGAGATAGCGGAGATTCTTCGCGAGGCGAACGAAAAAAGAATTCCGGTTACGGTTTCCGGCGCACGGACGGGCACGGTCGGCGGTGCGATCCCGTTTGGCGGGTATGTGGTTTCGTTGGAGCGATTGAATAAAATAAAAAGTATTGATAGGGAAGCGATGACGGCTATTATAGATCCCGGCGTTATACTTGCGGATTTTCAAAAAGCTGTGGAGGCCGAAGGCTTGTTTTATCCGCCCGACCCGACCGAATGGAGCTGTCAGATCGGCGGCACGGTTGCGACGAATGCTTCGGGCGCGCGAAGTTTTAAATACGGTGCGACGCGTGAATATGCAAATGCTCTGACGGTCGTGCTGGCTGATGGTGATGTTTTGAAATTAAAACGGGGCGAGAGTTTTTCGGATAAAGAGGGTAATTTGAAACTGGAGACCGAAAGCGGAAGGACGTTAAAGGTAAAAGTGCCAACCTATCTGCGCCCGAGCATTAGAAAAAACGTCAGCGGTTATTTTAATGAACAGCCGCTTGATGCGATTGATCTATTTATCGGCAGCGAAGGCACGCTTGGTGTGATCACCGAGATCGAACTTTCTTTGCTGCCAAAGCCCAAAGGTTTTTTTAGCGGAATTGTATTCTTCAAAAAGAATGAGAACTTGTTGGATTTTATTGACGAAGCAAGAGATCTGTCGTTCGCGACACGCATGAACCCAGTCGCTACCGCTCCCGGTTCTGACAAATCCACCGACCTCAGTCCTTCGTTGATCGAGTATTTTGATGATCGAGCGTTAGCGTTCATCTCAGAAAAATTTCCTGAAACGCCATCGGGAATGGCTGGTGCAATATTTTTTGAGCAGGAGACGAGGACTGAAACTGAAGATGCATTGCTTGAAAGCTGGAACGAGCTATTGGAAAAACACGGTGCAGATCTTGAACAATCGTGGTTCACGAC
>JBOGOW010000154.1:0-8238 GCA_050748285.1 Pyrinomonadaceae bacterium | reverse complement strand
GACCGAAACAATTCTTTTGACAGAAAACCTGCTCCGGCACATTCAAGAGCAACTGTTCGCGAATCAGATTTGAAATATCAAGCTTCTCGCCTTCGACGAAATCCGTGTCAAGGTCATTCAGCTCGACCTCTCCGTCGCTCGACTTTTCAAACTCGGCGACGCCCATAAATCGTGATCTAAAATCAAATTCGAGCGGCAATAGAACCGGTTCGAGGCATCGGCTGCATTCAACTTCCAGCTTGGCATCGATCTTGCCATCTATATCCGTCCGATTCCCGCTGCGCGAAACCTCGCCAACAAATCGAACCGGAGCCGACAGTTTCACACTATCCTCATCAAGATTGATCGAACTTTCTGCGATTTCGATATCGAGCTTTTTCGAATTTCCATCAAGGCTGCTTAACTCGATTATCATTTTCAAACATATACGCTTTAGCTCGCAACAAACGCTAAAGACAAACTCCTAATTATAGCGGTTGGGTTTCGGGTGTCAAACCGTAAAACGATGCTGCCACGCATCTAAATGCCGCTCCCGACCGCATCGTCTAGCGTCGAGAATCCTCGTTCCAATAAGATTTGCAAAAGTTCCTCGTTTATATCTAGTGGAAATGTCGGTCCGCCGTAAACAAAACCGGTATATGCCTGAATCAGAGACGCACCGGAGGCGATCTTTTCGAATGCGTCTTCGGCAGTGAAAATTCCGCCGACGCCGATGATCGGCAATTTGCCTTTCGTATATTTGAAAATTTGCGTGATAACGGCATTCGACATTTTTGAAAGCGGCTTGCCGCTCAAGCCGCCAGCCCCGAAAGATGCGATGTTTTTTGTTTTCAGGCCATCACGTGAGATCGTCGTATTCGTCGCGATAATTCCGGCAACGCCATTTCTAATCGCCACGTCCACCAACGCCTCGATCTCTTGTTCATCAAGATCAGGCGCGATCTTTACAAGAAGCGGTTTTATGTTTAGAGTTCCGCCTTCAGGCGGCACCTCTCGAGCAGAGACGCGAGTGTGAACGAGCGTGCTTCGATCCGAATCGACCGTTTCGCCCTTACTTCCTGCGGGCTTCCGCATTTCGACACTCTCGTTTCTTCCCGTATCTTCTCTGAGATCGTTATTGCGTTTCTGCAACGCTGCGAGCAGCTCGTCAAGTTGGTCTGGATTTTGCAAATCACGCAAATCCGGCGTATTCGGTGATGAAATATTTACGGCAATGTAGTCAGCAACCGGATGAACCAACTCCAATGCGGCCAAATAGTTCTCGACGGCTTCTTCATTCGGCACATCTTTATTCTTGCCGATATTCACGCCGACAACACAGCGCTTTTCCAAATTGACAAGTCTTTTCGCGACGACCTCCGCGCCGTCATTGTTGAAACCCAAACGGTTTATCAGAGCCTGATCTTTCGGTAACCGAAACAACCGCGGCTTTTCATTTCCTTTTTGTGGTTTGAGTGTTACGGTGCCAACCTCTACGAAACCAAAACCGAGACGCGAAAGCTGTTCGACCGCGACGCCGTTTTTATCGAATCCAGCCGCGATCCCAATTGGATTTGCAAATCGAAGTCCGAATCGCTCGATCGGCCCAAGACCACCAGCAGCCGAATCGCAATAGAAGGGCGACGCAAGCCCCATTTCGAGAGCCTTAATTCCCATCTCATGCGCACCCTCAGCGTCCAGTTTGAACATCAGCGGCCGGCCGAATTTTTTCCAAAAGAACTTCATCGCGAAATTGATTCTAAACGAGACCGCGAGAAACTTCGAATGTCCATCTTTGAACTTTCACACGCCCTTTGTTACGATTTGCTCTCGAATGGCAGACGAAAATAACCTTGTTGAAAAGTCGCGGATAATGGACGGCACTCGAATGACGCGTGCTCTCGCGCGACTTGCGAACGAAATCGTAGAAAACAATCACGGTGCGAAAGATTTGTATCTTGTTGGGATCCGACGCCGCGGCGTTCCGCTTGCAGAAAGGCTTACCGACAAGATCGAAGAGATCGAGGGACAACGGCCACTATACGGAATAATCGACATCACTTTATATCGCGACGACCTTTCGACCGTCGGGGCAAACCCGATCGTGAATCGCACAGAGCTCGATGCAGATATCGAGGATAAGATCATAGTTTTGGTAGATGACGTTCTTTACACAGGTCGAACGATCCGCGCAGCGTTGGATCAGCTTATGGATTTTGGCCGTCCAAAAAAAGTGCAGCTCGCTGTATTGATCGACCGCGGCCGCGAGCACCGCGAATTGCCGATCCAAGCCGATTTTATCGGCAAGGTCGTCCCGACGAAACAGACCGAGATCATTAAGGTCATGTTGAAAGAATATGACGATGTCGAAGCAGTCGGTATTTTTGAAAAATCATGAAGTTCGAGATCGTCAGTCCGATCATTGAGATCGAAACGATAGCTGAAGGCAGTTCGGTTCGGATACGCAAATCGCTGGCGAAACGTTACGGTAAGGGTCGTTGGAAGAAGAAAAAGGGCCACGCAACTGTTAAACTTATTGACGGCAGTTATCGATCAGCTGAGGTTCATTGGTATGAAGCACATGGAATCGGGAAACGCGATATAAAAATTAAGTTTCCTTTCCTGGATTGAATTATGGAAACACCTGAATTTGTAGTTTGTCTAAATAATGACGGCTTCGCGGCCTCGCTCGAAGTCGGCAAGCTCTATCAAATAGTTCCTGACCGTGATGCAGAAAAATTGGGCGGTCTTCGGGTGATTGATGAAGACGGCGAAGATTATCTTTTCGATTCCGAAATGTTTTGTCCTCTCCAGGTACCGCCAATTGTGGCTCAGACGTTAGTATCACTTTCGAAGCAAGGTTGACGCCTTGCTTTTTTTGTAGTCGATTGTGATGCACAAGCCTGCGCATGAGGAAGGGCGATACATTCAACTTGCCGATATCGCCCTTGCTAACGCTCGGGCTTCCGCAAAAGAGATGGAAAAACCGTTTAGCCGCAGAGACTTACTTGGCATTCGCGAACTTTCGGCCGCGGAGATACGGGGTATTCTCGATACGGCAGAAAACTTTCGCGAAATAAACACGCGCGAGATCAAAAAAGTTCCGGCACTTCGCGGCAAGACGATAATCAATCTCTTTTTCGAATCCTCAACACGCACACGGACCTCTTTTGAGCTTGCCGCAAAAAGGCTTTCCGCGGACGCCGTGAATATAAGTGTTTCTTCATCCAGCCTGAGCAAAGGTGAAACACTCGTTGACACGGCAATGAATCTCGACGCGATGAACCCGGACTGCATCGTCGTCCGCCACGGTTCGGCTGGCGTTCCGCATCAGCTCGCGAAAGTCAGTAATGCCGCAATAGTAAACGCCGGCGATGGCGCCAACGAACATCCGACGCAGGCGTTGCTCGACGCCATGACCATCCGCGAACACAAAAAGCAGATCGAAGGCCTCAAGGTCGCTATCATCGGCGACATCCTCCACAGTCGCGTCGCCCGTTCGAATATTCATTTATTAACAAAACTCAGCGCGTCCGTCCGCGTCGCCGGCCCAGGCACATTGGTTCCCAAGGATTTCGAATCTCTCGTTGAGTACGAAAGCGACTCGGACAAGAATCCAAATTCCGCAATCCGCAATCCGCAATTGCAAGTGTGTCCGCACATCGAAGACGCAATCGCGGGCGCCGATGTGGTGATGATCCTGCGCATCCAACGCGAGCGTCAGGACTCGGCATATTTCCCGACCTTGCGCGAATACGCGATCCATTACGGCCTGACAAACGAACGCCTCGATCTTGCAAAAAAAGACGCCATCGTTCTCCACCCCGGCCCAATGAATCGCGGCATCGAGATCGCCTCCGATGTTGCGGACAGTTCCCGTTCACTTATCCTCGACCAGGTAAAATACGGCGTCGCTGTGCGTATGGCAGTGCTTTACCTAGCAACAGGAGGAACGGCAAGCAGTTAATTTATGAAATTACTGATCAAAAACGGCCACCTGATCGATCCGGCTGCGCCTGAGAATACCGGAATGTCGGTTCTGATCGAGGACGGCAAAGTATCCGCGTGGTTGAATCATAACGAACCTGTTCCCGAAGACTGCGAGATTTTTGACGCGAGCGGATGTCTGGTGGCGCCGGGCTTTATCGATATGCACGTGCATTTGCGTGAGCCGGGGCAGGAGCATAAGGAAACAATCGCGTCGGGCTGTGCGGCGGCGGTCGCCGGCGGTTGGACGAGCGTTTGCCCGATGCCGAATACAAATCCGGTGAATGACAACGCGGCGATAACGCGGTATATGATCGAACAGGCCGAGCGGGCGGGCTTGGCGAATGTCTTCCCGATTGGAGCGATCACAAAACTGTCGGATGGCAGCGAGCTTGCCGAAATGGGAGAGATGAAAGCGGCCGGAGCGGTCGCGGTTTCCGATGACGGGCGGCCGGTGTCGAACGCCGGGATTATGCGCCGGGCGATGCAGTATGCAAAGGATTTCGATCTGCCTGTTATCGATCATTGTGAAGACAAATCGCTCTCGCGCGGCGGCGTTATGCACGAAGGCAAGATCTCGCTGTTGCTTGGCCTGAAAGGAATGCCCGCTCTTGCCGAAGACATCGACGTCGTCCGCGATATAATTCTTGCAAAAGAAACCGGTGCTCATATTCACATCGCGCATGTTTCGACAAAAGGCGCAATCGGAGCGATCCGCCGTGCCAAAAACGAAGGAATCAACGTAACTTGCGAGGTAACGCCGCATCATTTTACGCTGACGGATCGTGCAGTGGAGCGAGGACACTCTTGTCCTCATGAGGGCGAAGCCCGAAGAAATTTCACCGCAAGCGGCGATTCGGACAAGAGTGTCCGAACTCCGTCCGCATACGACACCAACACCAAAATGGCGCCGCCGCTGCGTGGCGAAGAACATCTCGAAGCAATTCTCGAAGGCATAAAAGACGGTACGATCGACTGCATTGCCACCGACCACGCACCACATCATGCGGACGAGAAAGCTCTCGAATACGACCGCGCTCCGTTCGGGATCATCGGTCTCGAAACCGCCGTCGGCCTTGCGTTCAACGAACTCGTCCACAAAGGCGTCATCAGCCTCGAACGCCTAGTCGAAATGTGCTCGTCAAATCCCGCGAAGATATTCCGCCTCAAAGAACGAGGCACACTAAAGCCCGGTTCAATCGCCGACATTACGATCATCGATCCACAGAAAACTTGGACGTACCGGAACACCGATTCAAGATCGAAATCACGAAATTCGCCATTCGACGGCTGGGCGTTCACCGGCAAAGCCGTCGCGACATTCGTCGCCGGCAAGATGGCCTTTCCGGAACAATAGCTTCTTACAAAAATTGACGCTGTTTTGCAGAAGCCCGCACGAAGTAAGGGCGAAAGGAGCATGCCTTTCGCAAATTTCTATCCGCGAATCGACGCGAATATCGACTGGAGCGGCTCACGGAGCGTTCAACGTCGCTTTTCGCATGTCGTGCGCATTTTTCGCACTTCGTGCTCATGGTCAACGGGACGTTGACAGCTCTAGTCGCGGCTGTCCACCGCTTGTCCGGTGCGTGTCCGAACCCATTGAGTGAACACGCAACTTACTGACAGTGCTTGCTTTAAAAAAATCGGTAACCGCAAAAATCGTTGTTTTTAAAACAAAACTTTCAAAAACGTGAAAGTATTGAAAGCATTGTACTTATCGGATTTCAGCTGCAATTCCCATCGCGGACGATATCTGCCAAACTTTTTCGCTTTACTGACTACGGATTATCAAAGATCTGCCCGGTATTACGCACCGGGCCGTTCGATGATGTTAGCGTTAGTTGCATACCTTGTCAATAGTTGCATATATGCAACTAAGACGCGATTCAGAATAATTTTCACTTGAATTTGTTCCGTTTTGGTGTAACATTGCCGAAGCAAACGCGTGCAAACGCAAAAGCAGCCTACGACTTCGTAGCGTCAGATAAGTCGGTAATGTAAGGAGGTTCAATTTGGGATTGATTCAATGTCCAGTCTGTAAAAATCTGGTTTCCGAACAGGCTCCAACGTGTCCGACTTGTGGTCAGCCGATTGCGCGGTTGGAGCGAAGAGTATCTTCAACTGGATGGGTTACTTTCAATGGCCTTACATCGGCCTTCATCGCGGTGATCCTTTTTGTTGTCATCGGAGGTTTAATCGCCGCCGCCGCCACTAGGCCTTCGGAATCCGAACTGAGAAACGCTCTCCTTAATACGTATGGCCCGATTTATGGAGCTGGTGTGGTTGCAGAGAAACTCGGAGTAATCAAATTTAACTACAACAATTATCTCGTGTACTCGACGCTTTCAGCTAACTTAGTAACTCAGCCTGATCAGGTAGTTGCGTATGGCTATTTTGGTAAATCGCACGCTCCGAATCCGACCTTTGATCTTGGTTGGTCAAACCGAGAAGACCACGTGCCTTCTGAACAACCTGTTTCCGAACCGACGAATACGGCTTTTAACAAACCAGTTTCGGAAGAACTTCACGCAGCTAAGGCTATCGGCCTACCGCCTCCCAGCGTTTTGTCGCCAGAAGAGATTCACGGGAACCTACGAGACTTATTTCCTTTGATCAAGACGGAGATGTACAACGAAGCGATCAAGGCTGCTCGACGCAAGCATCCTGCTTCTGATTTTGTCGGAAACGGATGCGAGGAATCTTCATTCGAGACAAAATCATATGTCGAGGTAAGATGGACCTACCATGGCACCTATAGGTGCCAAATGCGCGGAGCGATTCTCGGAATTACCCGTCGTAATTTCAGTATCAACGTTGAGGCTCAAGTAGAGATTAGAAATGGCGTGTTTGAATCTAAGATACTTGGCTCACGATATTACGTGGATGGTTAAGAAAATCTTAGATAGCGCTCGTCCACAACCTGTAAACAATTAGCCCCAAGATCGAAAAACCATTAGGGCGAAAAGCTTTAAATGTGGGATTTGCAAACAAACCAAGAGCGACATTACTCTTTATCAATGCCTGAAGCATCGAGATATTTGCAAAGAGCATGTGACTTGGTTTAGTAAGTGCGAAGAATGCGGCAAAGATGCTCTAAAATACTAATACAATCCCGCCCGAAGTCAATGGGAACAGGTTAAATAGAGCTAAATAATAATTCGGCTACGAAGGATTCCGACTTTCCTTCTATTTTGTTAGCTTGTACTTATGAAAACGATCACGCTTGTTGCATTATTTTTCGTTGTTGTTGTTGCCGCAAATGGGCAGAATCGGAGTGTTTATACGGGGCTTGGGGAGAAGGTTTGCAAGACGTTGGAGTCGAGCGATGACGAGGGTGGTTTTTATCGCGGCGAGTGCAAAGGCGTTGGAGGTTTTAAGTTGCATGTAATCGAAGGCGACATCAGGCAAACGATCGACGTTATTTATCCGAACGGTTCGCGATCAGAACTGAACCTTTGGACGGTCGTTTCGGGCGCGTTTTCGCATGTCGGCGAAAAGGCCGAATGGAGAGTTCACACGGTCAAAAAGAAGCAGGTTCCATATGCGCTGATCGTCCGGTTCAATACGGATCAGGAAGACTCGAACAGCGTAAAATATAGAAACATCCGTACCTCGTATCTCGTCGTCGTAAAGCTCGGCAAGGCATCTGCGTGCGTAACCGACATCGTGCTGCCGAAAACAAAAAATCAAAATGCCCGCGCCCGCATCCTCGCCGACGCCGCCGCTTCAAAGCCATGCCTAAAGCAAGGATAGCTCGATAGAAGCGGGGGCAAGATAATTCCACACTGCTACCCCGACTAATACAGCATTGCGCCGAATATTCGAAAGCTATTCTAATTTGATCGGTTCATGAACTGTGGCAGCACCTTTAGAATCTGGTGAAAATAAATCTATAATTTCTAAGCTTAACTTTTGGAGAAAATGACTTTATGGAATGGCTTGCGGATCCAAATATCTGGATCGCGTTTTTGACGCTTTCGGTGCTTGAGCTTGTGCTTGGCATCGATAACGTGATTTTTATCTCGATCCTTTCGGGCAAATTGCCTGCGGAGCAGCAGCCGCGAGCGCGATTTATCGGGCTTTCGCTGGCGCTTGTGATGCGCGTGTTGCTGCTCTTCTCACTTTCCTGGGTGATCGGGTTGACGGCGCCGCTTTTTGCGATTTACGGACAAGAAGTTTCCGGTCGCGATCTGGTTTTACTGATCGGCGGATTGTTTTTGATCGGAAAATCAACGCACGAAATTCACGGCTCGCTCGAGGGTGAATCGGGTC
>JBOGOW010000153.1:0-8255 GCA_050748285.1 Pyrinomonadaceae bacterium | reverse complement strand
ACTTTACAGTTTTTGTCTCGGTTGACGAGTTTATATTTGCCGCCGCCGTGTTCGAGTTGTCGACACTTTTGGTTTGTGTTGAGCTGCTGCATCCGGCCATTAGGACCGCACTCAAGAAAAGTGCAAAAAAAGCTGCTGTGACCAAGTTTTTCTTCATATTTTCGTCTCTCAATTCTTGGTTGCCAAATAGTAGATCCAATGCGATACACTGTCGCTCCCTACCATCTCTCCGTCCTTGTTGTATGCCTCGATAGCTGAGTATCCGCTGTCAATAAGCTGCTTAATCTGCTTATCTATGCTGATGTAATAATGGAGCAAAGAAAACCCGTGATCGCCGTCGTTGACGATCGCGTAATCATCAGTGAATGTTTCGTGTTTCCTCATTCGATAATGATTTGGCAAGTGCACAAGGCAATGCAAAATAAAAACTAAATACTGCCTGCTAAAGCTAACCTGATGGTGCCAGGGAAGTTTTTTGAAATATTGATAGTCCCGGTTGTGTGACGAGAACATGAACATACCGCCTCGTTTTAGAACACGATAAATTTCTTTTAGGGCTTTGAGCCGGTCTTCATTAGAAACGTAGTCAAGGCCGTTATATGAAAAAAGAACAAAATCAAAGGTCTGGTCGCCAAACTCTTTTAAGTCCCTCGCGTCACTGCATAAAATCTTTGCGTTGGGATATTTTTTACTTGTTTCCTCGGCAAACTGAGCGACGTAATCCACGCCGGTATAGTCCCTGCTAATTTCAAGCAGGTATTTCGTTGTTCTGCCACCGCCGACTCCGATGTCCAGTATTTTTGAGTCCGTAATAGCCGGCGACAATTTTGCAAACAGCACCTTTTCACATTCAAAGAGCGTCGCAAGCGCTTGGTAATATGCACGAACGTCAGGCTGCTCATAAGTCCCTCTATTTATGGCATTTGGGGAAGATTGGGTTTCCATTAAGCTAATTCCCTCGATGCTAGGCGACCGGCTGTGTCGTCCGCAACTGATATACTCCTTCGATGACGACCCGTTCGCCCTCTTTTAATCCAGAGACGACCTCATAAAAATCCGCTCCTTCCGACCCCAATGCAACTGACCGACGCTCAAATGTTTCGCCACCGTCGAATACAAATACAAAAGTCTCGCCCTGCTCACGAACAACGGCTGATTTCGGTACAGCCAAAACCTTGCGGTCTCCACTTGTGTCGATGGTAATCTCAATGAAATTACCGTCCTTGAGACGGTTGAATGGATTCTTGACCTCGTAGATTACCGGCACGGTTCGCGTCTGGTCATTCACGGTCTGTCCGACCGAAACAAGTCTTCCGTCGCCGTCAGCCGTACCGATCGTGTAAACCTCTCCTAGCAGAGCCGACGATGTAAAGCTTGCCCTCGTAGATTCGCGGACCGTGGCCAGGTCTTTCTCAAAAACCTGAGCCTCTAAAAGTACAGTAGATAAATTGACGATGTTGAGTAATTCGGCGCCGCTCGCGACCTGCTGGCCACTCGTTGCTTTGATCTGATCGATTATGCCCGTTATCGGTGATAGCAAAGGGAAATTTCGCGACGGCTGTCGGACGGTAGGAGAGCGGAAAATGGCCTGCCCGGCCTGTGCCGATTTGATCTGGTCGCCCAATAAAATAACTTGTTTATCGGCCGAAGCTATCTCATCGTCGATAACCTTAACGGCTGTTTGAGCTTCTTCAACACGTTTTCGAGGCACGGCTCCGACCTCAAGAAGGTTCTGCGCCCTTCGAAGTTCCCGTTGCGCCTGAGCGAGACGCGTCCTCGCTTGCCCTGCGGCAGCTCGTGACTGTGCCTGTTGCGATTGCAGCGAGAGTACCGTATTTCGCAGTTCCAACTTTCGGGCTTCGACCTCCCGCTGCTGGGCCTCGACATCCAACCTTTGCGATTCGAGCCCGGTCTGCCCGGACACGTCCAGCACCTGCTCCACATATCCGATCTGTTCACCGCGACCCACAGCCGAACCTAAAGTTACTGCCTGATTGAGCATGATCCTTCCCGGCACCTGCGCGGTCACCACGCCTTTTGCATCCGGTCGTGCCCTGACGACTCCCGTCGTTTTCAAACCGCTTGTGATTTGCCGCGTGTCGATTACCTGAGTCTTTATCCCGAACAAAAGCTGTGATTCTTTCGGCACAGCGATCGTCGTCCCTTTCGGCAACTCGTTCACGGCGGCCGTAGAAAAGGCGTCGGGCGGAATTGCGGCCGTTTCGCGGATCAGAGACGGCGGAAGAAGATACGCCAAGGCGACACCACTCAAAAGAAATACGGTGAGAACAACCGCACCTGCTGCAACAAGTCGCCTGAAAGAAGAATCCCCTTTTCTTCTTAGAGAATAAAAGACGACCGCAATCGAGACACCCGAAAGTAAAAGCAGGATCAGAAGACCGATCCAAAATGATGTGCGGATCGGCGCTCGTGAAACTGTGACGGGAAAATCAGCCGAAAACGTCCTTTTGTCTTCGGTGGTTATCGAGAAAACTAACTTGTAGTCCCCCGAGCTATCAAAAACATAAGTTCCCCGGTACAAACCGCCCGACTCTTCCGTCGCCGCGATGTTCCCAGCAACCACCGCACCGTCAGGTCTTGTGACGCTAAACACGACGGCGGCCTTTTCGATCGGGAGCGGCCCCGAACCGAACCCACCCTGTACCGCTTCGCTCAATGAAACAAGTACATGTCCCGTTTCACCGGAGCGCGGATCGCCGGGGCGGCGTTTCATAATGACAGTCAGTTCGCCACTGTCATTTTTCACATTCCGTTCGGACGTAATCGTTGAGATCGTACCTGGCGCCGATCCTGAGGGGGCTTGTCCGTTCGCAGCGATGGGTGTCATTAGACTTAGCGCAAATACCCAAACTGAGGCAAAGAACGATAACCTAGATTGCCGCACTTTTGGAGGAACTGAACAAGTCCGGAGCATTAAGTTTTTGATCGACTTATACATTAATGTGCGTGTGCCTTACCGTACAGAGCCTGCATTGACAAAACATCGATTCTCACGGCGTCGGTGATTGCTTTTGCCACATTTTCCTTCGCACCGTTTGTCTTAATATCCGCCCCTAGCAGCAGATCGTCATCATGCCCTTTTCCTGCAAACTGGCTGAGAAAGCCGGCCGGCACGCCGTCCGCCCTGATCTCTTTAATTGACGGCGACCCTTCCTTATTCTCATATATAACTATGATCTCCTTCCCGGCAGCCTTGACGATCGTTACCGATCCAATCTGTGTTTTTGTACCGTTCGCAGTCGAAAATCCCGGATAGGAATGATGATCTTTCTCGGATACCTTTCCGCCCGTGTCTTTTTCAATAGACGCGATCTGAGCATCGGTTAGCTCTTTGTGCATGGCGGTAAATGTCTGAGCTCCAGGAAGGGCCGCCTTGACGGATGCCGGGATCTCATCGGTTTTCGCGGGTACGGCGGCGGCGTTGTTCGCCACAGTTGAATTCGCTGCGGCCCTATTGGCCGTCGTTGTATTGCCATTAGGGGTCGTACTGCCGGAACATGCCAGCGACACTAGGCTCGCAGAAATAAGGGCAACAATTATCAGTATTTTCATTTTTTCTCCTGTTCTATTCTTGCTTTGGCCGGTTTCAACGAGCCGATACGGTTTGTTTTCTCCTCATTGATCGACTTTAAAAATTCTTCCCTGCTAAACTGGCTCGGAATTGATTTGTTATCCGGCAGAACTGATGTAGAACCCGGCGCGAATGCGCTTGGCGGCAACGGCCCGCCCACGGCGGCTTCAAGTGCCGTCAAAGTTGTATAGTATTCTTCCAATGCCCGGTTGTAATTTGTGACGTTCTCATTCAAACGGCGCTGTTCATTAACAACCTCAAAAACGGAAAACTCGCCAGCGTTGTAGGCTGCCCGAACAGTCTGCAAATTAGCCTCCGCTCTCGGTAGAATTTGAGTAGTGTAAAGCACCAGTTTTTCTGCCGCAGCCCGGTACTGGCCATAAGCAACGGCAACATCGCGCCGTATCGTCGCCTCCAAAAATTCCCGTATTCGTACAGCTTGAACCTTTTCACCTGAAGCGGCGGCAACACCACCCTGGTTACGATTGAACACCGGAAGGTCTATCGACACACCGAATATCAGCTCGTTGTCCAAATTATTGGCACGCCCGCCGCCAGCCGATGCGGGCAGATCGGTTAACGCTTTCTTTCGCGAAAAACGCACCGATGGCGTGATGTCGGGAGCCGCCTGAGCCTGAGCCAAGCTCAGCCTTGCGTTTCCTAGCCGCTCGCCGATCCGGGCGGCCTGCAGGTCGGAACGATCGCTCAACGCCTTTTCGGTTAGTTCGCCAAGTCCCAGATCAAGACGGGGCGGCCGGTCGGACTGCGGCGCTAAACGGAGAGGCTCTGAGACATCAACTCCGATTAAGGTTCGAATTCTTAGTAGGGCAGTTTCCAACTCATTTCTCGCTTCGATTCTTTGAATCTTCAGGCGGTCGCTTTCGACTCTCACCAAATTCAGATCAAGCGGCGCCACATCGCCCTCGTTTAAGCGTGCTTCCGTCACCCGCACTAGTTCGGCGTCTGCGGCAAGAAGTCTTTCCAACACATCGAGCTGCCGCGCTGCCGATATAGTCCGGGCGTAATCCCGGCGAACTTCGACAGCGATATTCCGTTCGATAGCCGCGATCTCGGCCCGAACCTGTTGAAGTTCGAGTTCCGCGACGGTGCGCCGCTTTCCACGTTTCCCTCCAAGCTCGAAAGGTTGAGCCAGCCCCGCCGAAACGTCATACTCGCTTTCGCCGCCCAGGAAACGCGGGCTACCGTATTCGGTAGTGAAGACGGGATTTGGCCGAAGTCCGGCTTGGACCAGACGCCCTTCGGCGATCACCAGTCGCTGCCGCGCCGCAAGCAGATCAGCCCGACGGCTGCCGGCGCTTTCTACAAGCTGCTCGACACTCAACCCATCCGCGGCCACGTATTGAAGCGAAGGGGTCGGAGTCGGGACGGGCGAAGGATCAGTTTGCTGGGCCAGTGCCGTCTGAAGGCCTCCCAAAAAGAGCACGGCTAACCCGAGCTTCGTTAAATGCTCCCCTAGTATTCCTAAAATATTCCTTATGCCCATGGAGTGTTTGCGCAAACGATGATCGCTAGTTTCTCACGCTGAAAGCGCTTCCTCGTTAACTCCGGGACCAGCGGCGAAACGCCACACGAAATACACAAGCCCAAATAGCAAAAATATTACAAGCGAAAAGAGGACGCCGATCACCAGTTTTGCAAACAAGGATGTTCCGCCCTCAGCGGTAAGTGGAGACGGCTTTACTTCGATACCGGAAAATGTCGCAGTGTCGGTTTCGCCGTCGTGTGACACGTTAGCCCGCATCTTGTAAACGCCGGACGGCATCGCCGGAAAAATCACGCTGTATGTGCCCGCCTGTTCGCCGGCCGCAACAGTCGCATTAAAGACCGTACCGCTCGCTGATTCCACTTCGAGCTTTGCATCGGCAAGTTTGAAAGGTTCGTTCGTTTCGTATTTGGTAATGAATATTGATCCCGTCGTTGGCTTGTCCGGCTCCATGGCAGGGTGTTTTACCATAAACTCGAGATCGCCCAAGCGACTCGAGTGAGATATAACGCCCTTCGCGTTCGCGGAGGTCTTTGGTTTCGCGTCACCATGATCCTCACCGCCATGGGCGAGCAACGCGGTCGGCAACAAGAACAGATAAAAAAGACACAGAAACGACGACCAGAGAGAAAATCGCGTAGAATGATTACTCATAGTAAGTAATGTCATTGGCAATCGCCGTTCCAGACAAACAACTATGCATTTTACTGGCCTTTATCGAGGTTGCGGGCAAGGTCCGCCTTACGACGGTGTGTGCAAAAGGACAACCTTTGTCTGTTTTCAAACATAACTTGAACTATCCCGACTTTTTCCTTGCTACTGGGCCAATTTGGATTTGACCAAAAGATGGCGAAGATTAGACCCTCGAAGTTCAAATGTGGCTGAAAACTTGCGGGGCGAGAAACTATTTGTTTCCAATTATCCGTTGTCATGCCCGTCACCGGAAATGGCATGAAATCGTTGATTACATTTACGTGCTGGTCTAATCTGAATGTGTAATTATGGCTTGTTGTGATGATGATTGCGCAATAGAGGCTTTGCGGGAGAAGCAGAGTTCGACGTTGAAGGCCGTGCTTGGGATAAACGTTGGGATGTTTGTGGCGGGTATCGGTGCGGGAATTATTGCGGGTTCGAGTGCTCTGCTGTCGGATTCGCTCGATAATCTTGGCGATGCGATGACCTATGGACTTAGTCTTTATGTTGTTTATAGATCGTCCAAAGCAAAGGCACACGTAGCTCTATTCAAAGGGGTTCTGATACTGCTTGCGGCATTGATCGTGCTCGGGCAGGTGGTCTACAAACTGATGGTCCCGACAGTTCCGGTCTTTGAAATAATGGGCGTCGTTAGCTTGCTCGCACTCGTCGGGAACTCGATCTGCCTGTTTTTGCTCACTCGGCATAAGACCGACGATGTAAATATGAGTTCGGTATGGGAATGTTCGCGAAACGATATCGCTTCGAATATCTCAGTGTTCATCGCGGCTGGTGCAGTTTGGTTCTTTCAGTCAGGCTGGCCCGATATTGTCGTTGCCCTCGCCTTGGTTTGTCTTTTCCTTCGCTCGGCTTTCCGCGTCTTTACTAGTGCGACGAGAGAGCTGACGACCGCATAGCGCGTTCTCAAACTTTACTGTTGGATAATTAGCGAGACGCCGCATGGGTCCCAGACGTGGCAGACCTTTGGGTTACCGATCGCCCCCTCGGTCAACTCAATCAGATCTTTCGCGACTTGTCGAAAACGACGGGCAACAATCCGCAACAATCAACTCTGTTCTCATCGGTCAACTCAACAATCGGAGTGTTCTGATTCGCGTGGTTCGCCTTGTCACAATGCTCAGACATCTTTGCCAAAGGGCAAGATTCTGTTTCCATCGATTTGGCGTTGAGCGTTTCACCGCAAAACAAAAAAATAAAACCGATCAACCACAACGCCATGAATCCGGCGAGAGTTTTATGCGTTACTTTTTTCAGCCTGTTAAGCGTCATGAAACAAGTCGGATAATAACACAACTTTTAGACCTTGCGGCAATAACAATAAACAAAATCCTGTGTCGTCCCGAACGGAGTTTGGTGTATCTCGCCCTTGCTTTCGACCAGTTGAAAGGCATTTCCGAATTCACCGTGCATCGTTTCGGGGCTGTAACGCCTAACGTCGAGACCGCTGCATTTTAAGGGGCCTTCAAGGCTGAAGGACGCAACGATGATGTGTCCGCCGAGTTTTACGCTGCGTATAACGAGTTCAACATATTTGCGGCGGTCGGCGGCGGCGGTCAGGAAATGAAAAACGGCTCGGTCGTGCCAAACTTCGTAATGATTTTCGGGAAGGTCAACGTTGGCTATGTCGGCTTCGATCCAATTTACTAGAGGCGCTCTTGATTCAAGACGTTTCATGCTGTCGAGGATGGCATTGCCCGAAATATCAAGAACGCTTACGTCAACAAAGCCATTGTCGATCAGATCGTCAACCAGCGTCGAATTGCCGCCGCCAACGTCGATAACTGCCGCTTCCTTGCCAACGCCCGTCGCAGAGATCATCTTTAGCGACGTGTCGAGATGTTCGCGAAACCAACTGACCTGATCGCGGCTTTTTGTCCAGTAAACTTGTTCCCAATGCTGCTTCTTATCCATTATATTGATTTGCTTTGGAGCCGGTCATCTTAACCTTTGAATATGTCCCAAAGTTTTTCCCTGGCTCGAACCAAAGTCTATTGAATTTATATCCAACTACCTGCCATCGACCTAGTAGCTATCTTTCCATTCCACCTTTTCCGTGATCGGGCGGCGTTTGGAATCTTTTGTATAAGGTTTTGCAACGTAGCCGATGTAAAAGAAGCCCAGCAATTTGTCGTCTGCCTCGAGGTTGAAAAAGGTTTTTGACGAATCCATGTAAGTAATTCCAGCACTCGTCCAATAAGAACCAAGGCCATATGCTGTAACGGACAGAAACATATTCTCGACTGCGCAAGCGACCGCTTCGATCTCCTCCACCTCAGGCAAATCTTTGTCACTACGTTTCATGCCTATCGAAATTACGTGTGACGACAGTAGCGGATATTCAAGAAGTTTTTTGTGCCGAGCCTCATTAAAAGTCTCGCCGGCATTTTCTCTATAAATTCTTTGCTGCAATTCCCCAAAGTACCTCAATCCGTCTCCCGTGAATAC
>JBOGOW010000152.1:0-8273 GCA_050748285.1 Pyrinomonadaceae bacterium | reverse complement strand
GAACTAGAACGTAATCCGGGCCGTCGGCGGGTAGATTTTTTGTAAGCAGTTCACCGAAAATCTTGCGCGGACGGAACCCAGTCGCTACCCCGACGAGTCGGGGTTCTGACAAAGCGATCTCGTCGCTCGAACACAGGCCGAGATCAATCATCGTTTTAAATTTCTCGCAGTGGCCCGCGTAGCGGATCGTCTTGTAATCAAGCTCTTTGATCTTTCCGAGAAATGTATCGGGAAGCGTAGATGTACCGCCAGAGGTTTGAAATGCTTCCAAAGGCGGGAAGCCATCGAACGAGAGGCTTTCGAGTTCCGTCATCGAATCGACCTCTTGAATTCGGCCGCCGCGAATAACGCGCGCGCGTTCGATGTATTCATTTATCAAGCCTTCGACGCTAAAGACGAGTTGGTAATCGAGCGGCGGCTGCGGGTTTTGCGGAAGGCCTCCGACGCGAATATGCAGCTCATCGAGCGAATCGAATTGTTTTGCGCCGTGCATGGCAAGAATCGAAACCATGCCGGGTGCGAGGCCGCAATCGGGGATGATGTTTATTCCTGCGGTCTTCGCTTCGGGATCCATCGCAAGCTGCGAATCGACGACCGTATTATTGCCGCCGAGATCACAGAAATTTGTTCCGGTTTCGATCGCCGCTTTCGATAGCGATTCGTTATACCAATAGTTGACGCACGAGATAGCGGAATCGTGGCCGCGCATCAATTCGACTACTGCCGCCTGATCCGAAGTGTCGATCTGCATCGCTGAGATTCGTGAGGTACCGACATTTGCCGCCGTCTCTTCGGCTTTCTCAAGATGAAAATCGGCGACCGTAACGGCCTCGACATCCGGCGAATTGTGGACAAGATCAAAGGCCGCGCCGTAACCCATACGGCCGGCCCCGAGAACTAGAATGCGCATAATTTATAGAATGTTGGCAGACCGAAATTACCAATCATCAAACTCTTCCGGTGCCTCGGCGGCAATGGTAGCACCGGCGTATTCCCATACCTTCTTTTTCCAGACGCGCATTCCGTCCACCAAAATCAATGCGACCTGCGGATGCGCGACGTTTCGCTCAAGGCGAATAACCTGCGCGCTTACCGTAACCTCGTCCTTCGGATTCTCGGTTACTGTCAGCTCTACTTTAGCGCCGACCGACGGCAAGTGGCGCGGAAGATAGATCAGCGTTCCGCTGACGCCGATGTTTTCGGTCAAGCCGTCTTCGGTCAAATGCGTCCCTTTTTCATCCTTCCATTTGACGCGGACGGGGAACGAAACGGCGTGTCTGGCACTTTGGCGGCGGTCCTGCATATAAGGGATCCTCTCGGGTTCGCTGCGATAAATATGTGTTTATTACATTCAGCGCGATGAGCACCGAACGAAAAAAGTCTATCAGATTGTAACAAATTTGGCACACCTAAGCGCCTGTAAATACAGCAATTGCATATAAAATAAGGAGTTGCGGTTTTTATTGCGGTGGACACAATGTGTCAAAAATGTTACTATTTTCAAAGTTTTGGCCGCGATCGGTCAGACCTAGGTGAAATCGGTTCGCCGAAAACGCCTCCAATTTTATGCACATCAGAATAGTGGCTGACGCCATAAACGTCTTCTCCACTATTTTTGCGTTTTATTGGGGACATTAAAATAGGAGTTTTGAATAATGAAAGATCTCGTCAGAGGAGCCGTTATTCTGTCCATTGTGGGAGCGTTCGTCGCAGTTTTTTACGCACAAACCCGGTCAGAAAAAGAGCTCAGTTCAGCGAAAGATTCGCAAACAAAATATATAGGCAGTTTTATTGATTCGGAAATTATTATAGAAAACGTTGTGTTGGACAAGAAAGAAATTCAGGAACAGGAAAAGAAAGGACAAGACAACAAAGATAAGAAACTGGTAGAAAAAACGGTATCGTCAAAAGCAACAGGGATCAGCAAGGGAACTTTTTCGGCAACGGCATATTGCCTTCGCGGAAAAACCGCGCTCGGCCACGGCGTTCGCTCCGGGCTGATCGCAGCCGACCCTCGCGTTCTCAAGCTCGGCAGCAAGGTCAATCTAAACGCCGGCGGCTATAGCGGAACCTACCTGGTTTCAGACACAGGCAGTAGAATAAGAGGCAAACGTCTCGATATCTGGATGGCAAGCTGCAAAGAAGCCCGACGCTTCGGCCGCAGGAACGTAACAGTCAGCTTGGCTAATTAAATTAGTACAATTGAACAACGAAAGCCGCCTCGAGTGATCGGGGCGGTTTTTTTTATTTCAGGTATCGACCAAACAGGTTAGTTCACTATGACCGCTTTCGCACGACTTGCGGGGGCAAGCCCGCCTTCCTGACTGCGTGTGGTGGGTTGACTTTGTTTGCCGGTGGGTTGACTTAGAAATTGAGAGTTGCGGGGGCAACGCAAGAGAGACTCAAATCTGCATTCGAGTCTCTTTTGCTCGGGGTTATTTAAATTCGCGGCAAAATTAGTTTTACCGAATCGAGTTCGGCCAATGCTGCGAGCTTATCGATCGCGATGCGGCCAATGACGTTTATGCCGTCTTTTGACGAATCGATCTCCATTCCTAGCACCTTTAATTTTTCGATCGTCTCCGGCGATTTTGCCGTCAGCACAATCTGAATCTCCGCCTTGCCGTCGCGGACGAATTTCGCTTCTTTCGGCGTCAGGTCGTTAGTACTCATTCGGATTCGTTTGACCAACGCAAAGAGCCACGAATGCAGCTTCGCCTTGAGCTTCTGCTCTCGAAGCGTTTCTGGGGTCATCTCGGTTGGAGGAATCGATCCGTCGTCTTCAACAATGCTCGGCTCATTGCCATAGATGGAAAAGTTGTAGTCCATGGTCGTAACCACCGAAGTTGCCACACCATTGATCATTTTGGGTTTGAATTTGATGTGTTTTGCTGCCTCGATGGCTTGTTCTGTCAAGCCATGGGGGAGTCTGGTGACAGGTGTTATCGACCCTATCTGACCGGAAGCGAGCAGGACGACTTTGACTCTTACGCTTCCCTGAACATTGGCAGTTCGCGCGGCTTCCGTGAAGGCAGCGGGGGCTTGGATAATATCTTAAATGGAGTTGTAACGGCCCTAGCAGCAGTCGGAGCTGCACCATAACCTACACCGCCTCCAGAACCGGAACCGGACCCTGTTCCTGTTCCGCGTCCAGAACCATGGCCACCGCCCGTCGAAGCGACGGGGCTTAATGTAAGGGCCGTAACGTTTGCGGCGCTATTGGATACGTTGACTGTTTGAGTTTTGCCGCCGCCGCCGCCGCTACCTGTTCCCTTAAATTCCTCGGCTTCTGGTTTTGTCATTATGTAAGCAACATCTGAGTTCAGCCATGCCTTGTCTGCACCACCCAACTCTTGTTTCACTGTCCTTTTTGAGTTGTTCGGATCGCTCAATGCTTTTGCTTCCTCTTTCATGCCAAGCGTCATCATGCGATCGACGCCTTCGGGTATTGCCACGGGAACGTCGACGCGCTTTGGCGTGCCGTTGTAATTTACGATCTTTTCTTCGACGGCGACGAACGACGTGAACTGCGTTAGAATGCCGAACTCGATGCCGAGGTTTTCGATCTGTTTGTTCAATTGCTCGGCATCTTTGCCTTTTAGTGCTTCACTCGAAATTTCATCGACGCGGCGGCGTGCCCACAGGGTTGCGAGGACGTCGTTTGCGGGTTCCGCTTCGGGCAGATCGATGGCGATCTCGCGCACGATCTCCCGACCGGCAACTTTGCCGCGCAATTTGATGGTTCCACGAGCTGCCTTTGTGTAGCGGCCGTTTACGATCACGGGCTTTGCTGAAAACAGATCGGCGAGTTTGTTCGGGTGCACGTCGGCGACCGGCATTCCGTTCCAATCGATCGAGAGATCGGTAAGCAGCGGCGTGCGGACACGTTCGTAAAATTTCTTTGCTGATTTCGAGCCATCGTCATCGAGCGCGACATATTCGACCTCACCGTTGCCGGTCTCGGCGAGTTTATCCAACAGAAAACGGTTGACCGAGCTTCCGATGCCGAATGAAAAGACACGCGCCTTTGGATATTTTTGCACTTCGGCGATGATGTCATTCTCGTTGCCGACAAAGCCATCGGTCATAAAACAGACGATGCGAAGATGCGTCTGCGATTCGGTCGGCGCAAGCGCCGTCTTGATTGCCTTCATCATCTCGGTTCCGCCACCGCCCTGCCGCGATTCGAGAAACGCTTGCGCCTTTTCAAGATTTGCCTGCGTTGCGGGAACCGGTGCGTCGAACAAAACATGTGTATCGCCGGCGAATGTTATCAGATTGAATGTGTCGTCGGGATAAAGCCCATCCAACGAGAGTTTCATCGCCTCCTTTGCTTTTTCGATCGGAAAACCGGACATCGAGCCGCTCGTGTCGAGAACAAAAACGATCTCTTTTGGCGTCCGGTCTTCGCTTGCAATTTTGTCGGGCGGCTGCAGAACGAGCGTGAAAAATCCGCCGCGGGCATCGCGATGCGCAAGCATCGCATCCTCGATCCGTTTTCCGCTTACGTCGTATCTAAGAATGAAATCCTTATTCGGAATGACTTTTTCATCACGAAGCGCGATCTTCGCATTGCTCGGTGAATTATTGAATTGGACGATCGGGTGCGACGTCGAACTTATCGCTTCGACCGGAACGCCGGCGTTCAGATTTACCTCGATCGAAATATCGTGCCCGGCGCGCGTTTCCGCGACGGGCGGTTTGATCTTCGCGGCGTCCGTTACTGAGCCGGGAATATATCTTGGGCCCACGGTCATCGGGAAAACGAATTCATATTGGCCGTCTTCATACTTGAGCGTTTCGACATAACTTATCTCGATGACGACCGAATCGCCGGGCATTATATTGGCGACCGCCTGCGTGAAAATATTCGGCCGCTCCTGATCGAGCAGGCTCGCGGTCTGCCCTGCGGCTTTTGCCGTTTCATAGACTTGCCGAGCCTCTTCGCGTTTCATTATTTTTCCCTTTATTGTTCGAGAGCCGATGGTCATCGTCATCTGATCGACCGCGCCGTTTTGCGAAAGCGGGAATGTGTAAACGGCCTCGATCGGTTCGGAAAAGGAGTTTTCAAATTCCTGCCGAACGTTCACGCGGGCCAAAAAGCCGCTGATATCGGTTTTTACGCTCGTGCTTTTTAGCGGGCAGGCACCGAGATCGGCACCTTTTTTATCGACCGCATAAAGCGTTCCCTGTGTTGTGTCTTGTCCAAACGTCCCGAAAGCAAACAAAGCTATCGCCAGCAAAAACAGTGCTTTTCGCATAATAATTCTCCAATTTTCTTTTTTTCTACTTCGAACGAATTCGATCGGTTACCTGCTTAGAGACGCCAAGTCGGAAAAAGGTTCCCCGATCGAAAAAAGATTTTTTTATGCGGTTTTAGAAAAGGTTGCATCTACCAATTGTTTTTTGCGCGGAAAATGAAGAATTATTCCGAGGATGCCGAAGGCGAAGAAGATTTGGAAATACGGGTAGGCGAAGACTGCGAGGAGTGCCATGCCGATCAGCGAGATCGATTCGCAGAGAGCGCATCCGATGACCAATCCGGTCATTAGCGGCTTTACATTTTGCTCATCGACCGCATGCACTTGACATCGTCGACCGATAACGAAAGAAAGCGCGAAATTTGTAAACGCAAGCAAAAGTGCGCCGATTATGATCGGCGGATTTGCGCTCAAAAAACCGAATTCTTCGTTAGCGACCGACGCCTCGCGAAAAAAAGAATACGCCATTCCAAACAACGCAAACTGCGTCAACAAAAGCACCAGCCAAATAATGACCATCATGCGATAGGTTTGATCGATGTCGGGTATACTCATCGGCTAATGATATCGGCATTCAAACGCCGAAATATTGCGTCGTATTTAGCTCGTATTGGTATTACATAGAGTGCACCGAACAGACCAACCGCAAACCACACGAATGAGTACGCGTAGTCTATGTATAAAGCTAAAAACATTCCCCAACATGTGACGGAGAGGGCCAGGGATGAAGAGTGGAGGTATCCCGCTGCCAACAGATTCTGACTGACTCTTAGGTCAAGAACGTAAGCGGCATATTCGTCTTTCTTTCGCAGTCCAAGTAGAACCCATACTGAAACCAATGCGATCAGGACGACGAGAATGCGATTCTCATCGAGTATGAGACTGGAAAAAGTTACATCAAACGCAGCCGGTTTAATTATCCACATCAGCACGATCATGGCGATATGAAAACCCGTGATACCAAGCCAAAATGCTCGCGAGTACTTAAATTTGATCTCGAAAGCATTGCGTGCTTCTTCGTTCATCATTCTGTTGCCTCCAATTCATCTTCGAGCCGCTGGCGTTCGTAGAGGTCGGCGTATTCGCCGTCGAGTGCGAGCAATTCTTCGTGCGTGCCGCGTTCGATTATGCGGCCGTTATCGAGCACGCAGATCAGGTCGGCGTCTTTTATAGTCGAGATGCGGTGCGAAACGATCAGCGTCGTGCGGCCTTCGCGGACGTCGCGCAGGTTGTGCAAAATTTGTTCTTCGGTATAGGTATCGACCGCCGAGAGCGAATCGTCGAGGATCAAAATTCGCGGGTCGCGCATAACTGCTCGCGCGATCGCCGTTCGCTGTTTTTGCCCGCCGGAAAGCGTGATGCCGCGTTCGCCGACGAGCTGCTCGTACTTTTTCGGAAAGCCGCGAATGTCGTCGGTCAGCCCGGCAGTCGAGGCAGCGTGCTCCACGCCGAGTCCCATGTCCAAAGTCCCAACTCCCAGGTGTTTCGTGGCTTCATCTTCGAAACTTGGGACTTGGGGCCTGGGGCTTGGGACTCCGAAAGCTATGTTTTCCGCCAGCGTATCGCTGAACAAAAACGTTTCTTGCGGAACGAAACCGATCGAGCGGCGAAGTTGCGCAAGCGGAAACGCTCGGATCGGTTTTCCGTCAACAAAAATACTGCCATCGGGCGCATCCAATAAGCGAGGAACGAGATGCATCAGTGTCGATTTTCCGCTGCCGGTTTTTCCGACGAAAGCAACGGTTTCGCCCGGTGCGATCTTCAAGCTGATGTCTTGCAATACACGTTTTTCCGACGTTGGATCGCCATCTGAGGAAACGTGGTCTTGATATCGCCCTTGCTCACGCGCGGGCTTTTGCATTGCACGCTCGTTTACACTCGCGTTTCCGCCCGCCGCGACCACTCCGTTGTAAGAAAAAGTCAGATCGCGAAATTCGAGAGCGCCTTTTATCGGCGGCTGTTTGGAAATGCTTTCGTCGTCTAATATCGTCGGAACGGTTTCGAGTATCGCGTTAAAGCGTTTCAGCGAAGCGGTGCCGCGTTGGTAAAGATTTACGACGTAGCCAAGCGCGATCAGATACCAGATCATCCGCTGAAGATAAAGAATGAACGATGTAAAATTTCCGGCAGTTATCTCATCGCGAACCGCCATCGGCACGCCGACAGCGACGATGATCACGAAACCCAAACCGATAAAAAAGAAAAGCATCGGCCGCATCGCTGCTGCAAATTTTACGAGCCGCAGATTTTGGGTCGCGTATTCGCGATTTAGCGTTTCGAATTGCGCGATCTCCGCGTCTTCCTGCGCGTATGCGCGAACGACGCGAACGCCGGTCAAATTCTCCTGAGCACGCGCGGTTATATCCGAAAAAAATCCCTGAATTTTTTCGAAGCGAACGTGTATCTGCTGGCCGAGATATTTCACCGTAAGCGAAACCAGCGGCATAGGAATGAGAAGCAGAAGCGTGAGCTTGACCGAAATATTCAAAAGAATCGGGAGCGTGATCGCCAAAGCAAAAACTGCTTGAAACGAGTAAAGAATCATCGGCCCGACGATCTGTCGGATCGCGGCAAGGTCGTTGGTCGCACGCGCCATCAGGTCCCCGATGCGGTTATTGTGAAAAAATTCGAGCGGCTGATTTACGAGCGCCGCATAGAATTCATTACGCATATCGAATTCGATATGCCGCGAGGCGTTGATCAGCAGTCGTCGTTGAAAAAAAAGAAAAATGCCGCTCATCAAATTCGCGCCCAGAATAACAAGCGGATAATAAACGACCTTGTCCCAAGTAATACTGAGATAGAAATCGTCTATCGCCCGGCCAACCAAATACGGGATCATCAGCCCGAACGCCATCGACACAAGTATCGACCCGACACCGCCAATTATCTGCCAGCGATATGGTCGAAAATATCGAATAAATTTTCGGAGCTGTTCCATGTTTTTTTGCCACGAATGACACAAATTTCACGAATGAAATCGCTTTGAATCAAAATGTATCAAGTTCACCG
>JBOGOW010000151.1:0-8284 GCA_050748285.1 Pyrinomonadaceae bacterium | reverse complement strand
CACAACTTTTGACACGAACTCCTCCGATCTGATTCGGATGATTATTCGCTCTTCAAACGAATTTGGCAAGACAGTTATTCGCGCGAACAAGTTGTCGAGGCTCTTAACAAATCGAAACACGCAAAGTTGTGGCTTAATTCCCCCACATCTCATACAATAATGGGGATTGAAACAAATAACTTCACGATTAGCCCTCAAATCGGTGTTGACTGGGACAATCGTAACCTGCATGTAGGATTTTTGTTGTGTTTTGTGTTTGTCTTTACTGGACTCGCTCTAGTTTTTTTGACGGTTTTGTTTTATTAGTTTGCTTTCCTTTGCTAAATTTGCATTAAATTTAGCAACAATGTGGTAGAATGTCTTTATGAAACTTACGCGCGACATTCAGAGCCTGAGCGTTTTCAAACGCGACACTTCCAAATTCATGCGGCAGATGAAAAAGACTGGGGAGCCGATAATTCTGACGGTCAATGGTAAAGCCGAAATGATCGTACAAGACGCAGCCGGTTACGAACAACGTCTGGAAGAATGGGATCGCCTAGATCGCATCGCGAGTGTCAAACGGGGCATCGAAGACATGAAAGCTGGACGCACTAAACCGGCTGAAGAAGTGTATCGTGAGTTTGAGAGAAAGCACGGCATTCGTTCCTGAATATGTCACGATTCAATGTCGAGTATTCGGAAGAAGCCATTGCAGATCTCGATTCTTCGTTTGAGTGGGGTTGCGAACGATGGGGTGCCATCGAAGCTGAAAATTGGTATATTGAAGTAAGGGACTCGGTAAGCAAAATGTTGGGATCGTTCCCCTTCAGCCAACCGTTGGCTCCGGAAGCAGAGGAATACAAGGTAGAAGTCAGACAGATGATAATTGGCCGGTATTGCATTATTTTCAACGTGGAAGGCAATGTCGTTACGATACTCCAAGTGCGTGGGCCATATACAGGAAAATAAGTTTCCAATGAACGAAACAGAAAAACAAAATGTGATCGGGGTTTTGAATAAGATCCTTGAGTTGGAATTGGCCGGCGTGGTGCGATATACGCATTATGCCTTGATGGTTTTTGGGTATAACCGAATACCGATCGTGTCGTGGTTAAAGGGCAATGGCGATGAGAGCCTTATGCACGCTCACCGGGCAGGAGAGTTTGTGACGATGCTCGGCGGACATCCTTCCTTGAAGATCGGGCCGTTGCTCGAGACAGAAAAACACGACATCGGCGACATCTTGCGCGAAAGCCTCGAACAGGAAAGCACGACACTCGCGGCCTATTACGAACTGAGGAAACTGACCGAGGGCAAATCGGTCGCTCTCGAAGAATACGCCCGCGAAATGATTCTGCTCGAAGAAATGCATCTTGACGAAGTCAACAAAATGCTTCGCAAACCAGGCGAGATCGAACCGTTTAGCGAATAAGTCGCCAATTCACTAGAGAGTCACAGAGGACACGGAGAAATCAATTAATTTTGCCGCGAATAAACGCGGATGTACGGAGATAGGAAGATGGTCGGATCTACGTTTATCTGCGTCTTCCGCGGTAAAATTCCCCCTCAGTATTCCAAGTGCCTTTGGGTGCAATTTTCAGCGCCCTGATCGACTTCAATTCCCTAATAATTCTTTCACGGCCCGATCCAGTTGCGAGTCTTTTCCGGTCATCGTTTCGCCGATTGGCCGAGTTACCGGGACATCGACTTGCCGCGGATTTAGTTCCATATCTTTGCCGTCGCTGCCGAGAATGCTCGCACGCGGGAGGCGAAATGAGGTGCCGTCAAACAACGTCGTATTCCACGTAAAAATTATCCAGCCCGACGTCGGTTCGCCGACGACCTTCCCCAATTTTAATGTTCGGTAGCCTTCGGTCAGGTCTTCGGCGTCGGAGAGCGAATGCTGATTTGCGACCAGTACGGTCGGCAGTTCGAGCGAACGCTGGCCGAGCGCCGAGCGGGCCGGCACGTTCCATAAGCCGCGTTCGCGCATAGTCAGATAGCCACGCCGTGAGAGAACGTCGATCACATATGGATTAATAAATCCGCCATTATTGTTGCGAATATCGACGACTACGCCTGCTCGCGCCTGGTTCTCGGCGTCGAGATCGATGTGCAGTTGATTGAGCGAATTCTGCGACATGTCAGGGAGATGAACATAGCCGAGTTTGCCGCCACTGATCTTTGCGACGTAGGCACGATTTGACTCGACCCATTGACGATAAAGCAGATTCTTTTCGGCTCCGGTCGAGATCGGTTTTAGGATGATCTCGCGTTTGTTTGCTCCGTCGCCGGATGAAGCAATGGTGATGACAATGCGCTTTCCGACCTTGCCTTCGAGAATTTCGTCGAGGTTTGTGCCGGCGCCGATTCTTGTTCCGTCAACGGTCAGCAGATAATCTCCGACATTGATATTTTTGGCAACAGCCGCCGGACTGAGCGTAATGATTTCAGTTGTTTTTAAATGACCTTTTGTCTCAAATTCATCGCGGTCAAAACGCAGGCCGAGCTTGCCCACCTGCGTTCCCGTAAATCCCGAAGGCCCGCCGACGCCGAGGTGCGATGCGTTGAGTTCGCCGACCATCATATTCATCAAACGCCGAACTTCGTCGATCGTTCGGGCCGACGCAACTAGCGGTTCGTAAGTGGAACGCACCGCGTCCCAATCGACGCCGTGAAACTTCTCGTCGTAAAAATGATCCCGCATATATCGCCAGCCCTGTTTAAAAACTTCCATTTTTTCATCAGCAAAACTGACGTTGATGTCCATATTTAAAGTTAGCGGACGGACCTCGCGTTTTTCGAGACCGACGATGTTGATGCGGCCGTTTTCGAGATAAAAAACCTCTTTGCTGTCTGGCGAAAACTGCGCCTGCGATTTGAATCCCGGCGTCGAAGTTAGCTGTCGGGCAGACGTGTTGGTCGCAAGCTCATCGAGCGACATTGTATAGATATTAAATTGCCCGGCAGTAGCACCAAGTACGAGAAGCGTCTTGCCGTCAGGACTTATCACCGCGCCATTATTATCGACGCCGGTGTTGATAAAACTGAGGCGTTTGCGGATGTCTTCAAAGTCGATCTCTGTAGCTTTGGTCTCATCTTTTTTCTCGGAAGCAGGTGGTTTATCCGGCGTAGCGGCGGCAGACGGAACGGGCGACGGAAACGGTGCGGCTGGTCGATCTTTCGGATTTTCCTGCTTAAAAAGATCACGAAATTGGTCTTCGCGAAATTTTGGCACGCGCAATTTTAGATCGATCCGTGAGAGAACACCGTCTTCGGTTCGCTGGCTTGAGCCAAAGAGAATATAGGTTCCGTCGGGACTCCAGCTGAGCGAACCGGCGTTTGAATTTGCTAGAAAACTGACAGGTTTTGCCGCCCCGCCGCTAATGGACACGACGCTGATGTTGGTATAAGAACGCGCTTCGGGTGCGTATGTCAGGAACGCGATCCATTTGCCGTCGGGCGACCATTTGAAAGCGTCGCCGCCAAGCGGAGCCGCGTCGGTAAATATTTTGCAAAGCTCGCGTTCCTTTTTCGATTCAATATCGTAAAGAAAAATCGTACGGGCATCGCGGACGAAGGCAAAAGTTTTCCCGTCCGGTGCGAAGGTCGGCGAAACATCCATATTCTTTCCGCGCGTCAACTGCGTCTCGGTTTCAGTGGTAAAGTCATATTGAAAAATGCCCATCGCGCCGTCGCGTTCCGAAACATATACGAGTTTTTTGCTGTCCGGCGACCAGGTTACGAACGATTCGGGGGCGACGGTGTTGGTTACGCGAACCGCCTCGCCACCGTCTTTCGCCGAGGCGGCAAAAACCTCGCCGCGTGCGATGACCGCGACTTTTTTGCCATCCGGCGACAGGGCGAGCTCGCGGATCTGCGTCGAAAGCGGGATGCGTTCATTCATCGGACTCGAAGCGGCACCACGCAGCGTGACAGTGAGTTCCTGCGGCTTTCCGCCATCGGTTTTCATCTTCCAGATATGAAAATTGCGTTCAAAAACTATCTCGCCGCCGTCATAGGACATATTCGGCCAAAGGACGCGACCATCGGTGAAATTTGTGATCTGTTTTGCTTGACCTCCACGCGGCATCGACCAAATATTCTGCTGGCCGTTTCGGTCCGAAACGAAATAAATTTTCGCGCCGTCGGCGGTTGCCATCGGCCAATTTTGTTTCGCTCCGCGCTCAGTTAACTGCTTATAACTGTCGCCTGTTTTCAACCATAACTCACTTTCGTCGAGATGGCTGTGGCCGCGTCTCCACCACTGGCCTGCCGAATTTCCGCGGGCCGCAAATATGATCGAACCATCGGCCAGCGGCGTGGATTGAAATTCGCTGGTATAGCGATCAGAACTAACCTGCATCGGCGTTCCGCCCGTTGCGGCAACGCGATAGATGTCATTCATCCCCGAAATATCGCGGCTGTTCGAGAAAAAATAAATCCACTTGCCGTCGCGCGACCATGCGTCGATCTGGTCGTTCGCGTCGTCGAATGTCAGCCGGCGGAGATTGCCCGACTCTAATTCGAGAATGTAGATATCGCCATTTCCGGTTCGGTTCGAACCAAACGCCAGATACCGTCCATCGGGCGAAAACATCGGTCGCGACTCGTTCGCCGGATGCGAAACAAGCAATCGTGCAGCACCGCCATCGGCCGCAACCGACCAAATATCCCCGCCGGAAACAAACGCGATCTCTTTGCGGTCGGGTGAGATCGATGGCTCAGTTAAATAATGATTCTGCGGCTGAGCGAAAAACGCATTTGCAAATGCAAGAATAAAAAACGCAAGAGAAGCGAATATTCGAATTGACATATTTTTTTTCTGTTTAATGTTTCAGGGTGATTTACGTTTTGATTATACGCAGATTCAGCTCATATGTTTAGGCCGCAGCAGCCGACCCGATGCCGAATTGCATTTCGAACCGGCTGAAATGATAATTAACTCTTTGCTTGTGAAATACGGACTAATCGCCGGAAACGGCCAATTCCCATTCCTGGTTGTCGAAGGCGCCAAAAAACATGGCGTCGAACTTGCCGTCGTTGCGATAAAAGAAGAGACCGATAAAAAAATTGACGAGGTTGCGGAAAATGTTTTGTGGGTCGGCATCGGCCAGCTTGGCAAGATGATCTCGTTCTTTAAGAAACAAGGCGTTGAAAAGGCGATGATGGCCGGACAGGTGAAGCATGTTCAGCTTTTTTCCGGTGCATTGCCGGACGTGCGAATGATGAAGATGCTCTGGAACTTACCGCGGCGAAATACCGTCGCATTGATCGGCGGCGTCGCAGATGAGATGGCAAAGGAAGGCATTGAACTTATTGATTCGACGACACTTATCGCTGATCAGCTTGCTCCTGTTGGTGTTCTGACAAAAAGAAAACCAGACAAATTTGAAAATGAAAATATCAAATACGGACTGCAGATCGCAGCGGAGATCGCCCGGCTTGATCTTGGGCAAACCATTGTGGTGCGTTCAAGCGCGTGCGTTGCGATCGAAGCGATGGAAGGTACAGACGTCACGATTAACCGCGCGGGCGAATTGGCGAACGGCAAGCTCACCGTCATTAAGGTCGCAAAGCCCGATCAGGATATGCGATTCGATGTGCCGGTCGTCGGTTTGCCGACGGTTGAAACTATGATCGCGGCGGGTGCGACCTGCCTTTCCGTAACTGCCGGCAAAACTCTAATATTCGACCGCGATGTAATGTTGCGGCATGCGAACGATGCCGGTATTTGCATCATTGGTTCGTAAAACGCGAAACTAATTTCGATCCACTGCGTAATATTTACAATAGTTATTAACCACTTTCGGAGAAAAAATGAGAAAACAAATATTCACTATCTTCCTTGCCATCGGTTTGCTTTGGCCCGCAATGTCATTCGCACAGGCCGTCAATATAACGCCCGCCGAACGCAAGATCGCGGAAACGATAACCGCCGATCAACTCAGCAGCTACCTGCATTTCGTCGCGTCCGACGCTATGGGCGGTCGCGACACGCCCTCGCAGGGATTGGACATAACGGCCGAATTTTTGAAATTTAATCTTAAAAATTGGGGCTTTAAACCTGCCGGCGACAACGGCACATTTTTTCAAAAGATACAGCTGCGGACGGAATCGGTCGATCCGGCCAACAATAGTCTTTCGATAGCCGGAAATGCGTTTACGCAAGGCGACGATTTCTTTAGGCTTAACGGCGAAGGTTCGGCTTCGGCTCCAATGGTCTTTGCGGGTAACGGCTGGATGGTCAAATCGAAAGGCATCGACGCCTATCAGGGCATTGATGTGCAAGGAAAAATTGTTGTTTTGTATGGCGAAGGCTTTCCCGATTTTGGCACGGTCACGCGGCGGCCTGCGGGAATTGCCGAGACCGATCTAAAAGGCGAGGCAGGCGTCGATTGGGCGGATCCGCTCACTTACGCTCAAAAACGCGGTGCCGTAGGAATTATGTTGGTAGCATCGCCGCAGCTGCAGGGTTCTTGGGGTCAGGCAAGAGGATTTCTCGGTCGTGGTCGGACCAGAATGGTATTTCCAGGTGCCGATAATAGCAGCCCCAAAATTCCAGTGGCATTGGTATCTACGAAAGTTGGCGACGCTATATTTACGGGCGAATCCGGCGGAACTGCTTCAGCCATCGCATTTGAAATCAAAAAATCAGCAAGCGTGGCCACCAAAGTAAAGGTTGAGATGAAATCGACGCAGAACGTCGTCGCAATTTGGGAAGGCAGCGACCCCGTTTTGAAGAACGAGATGGTCGCCGTCGGTGCTCATTACGATCATGTTGGGACGAACCCAAATGTACCCGGCGATGACAAGATCTGGAACGGCGCAGACGACGACGGTTCGGGAACGGTAGCGGTTCTCGGCATTGCCGAAGCTCTTGCAAAATCAAAAGTGCGGCCAAAACGTTCGATACTTTTGGTATGGCACTGCGGCGAAGAGAAAGGGCTTTGGGGCTCGGATTATTTCAATAGGTTTCCGACCGTAAATATTAAAAACGTTACCGCGCAGCTAAATATCGATATGATCGGCCGCAGCAAAAAGTCGGGCGATACGAATCAGAAAAACAAGGAACTAACCGGCCCGGATTCGGTTTATGTCATCGGTTCCGAAATGATGAGCTCGACGCTCGGGGCGATCACAAAAGGAACGAACGATGCGTATTTGAAACTTGGCTATGATTACAAATACGACGACCCGAAAGACCCAAATCAGTTCTTTTTCCGATCCGATCATTTCCACTACGCCCAGAACGGCATCCCCATAACGTTTTGGTTCGATGGCGAACACGAAGACTATCACGGCGCCGGCGACGAACCCGACAAGATCGATTATCAAAAAATGGAAAAAGTAGCACGGACCATCTTTCTGACAATGTGGGAACTTGCCGACCTGAAAACGCGACCCGCAGTCGACAAACAACTCCCGCCGGAATTGACGCAGCGGTAGAAGTAGCATTTGGGAAGCGGGGGCAAGCCCGCCTTCCTGACTGCGTGTGGTTTAGTTTCTGACTTTGCCGAATAAATTCAGGATCATCATCTAAGACAAAGAATGTACATACAAGACAAGTCAGGAAGGCGGGCTTGCCCCCGCTTCCTGTTTTGTCGAATCGCAGAGAACCACATTTCTCTCGCAATGCGGGAATCAGTTTTCACCTTTCGTTTAATCTCCTCGTGCTAATTGAACTACACGATACGCTTCAGATTTGCTGAGGCCGAATTCTTTGGCGGCGGCTTTTAGTGCTGCACGATGATCGAAGCCTGCAGATTCGAGTTCTGCGACACGCTCAGGTAACGAAATCGTATTCAGAATCGATTCGTTAGAAGGCCCTTCGCGGTCGATCATCAACACGATTTCGCCGCGAATGTTCTCACCTGAGAATTTTTCCGACAAACGCCGAAGATCACCGGTCACGATCTCTTCGTGCAATTTCGTCAATTCTCTTGCGACGGCCGCGCGGCGGTTGCCGAGCATGTCAATGCAATCTTCTATCGACTTTGCGATCCTGTGCGGTGATTCGTAAAAGACAAGCGTTGCCGGAATCGCTTTCAGCTCATCTAATCGCTTTCGCCGTTCGCCTTTTTTAGAAGGCAGAAAACCGCCGAAAAATATCGAATCGGTAGGAAGTCCCGATGCGACAACTGCATTTACAAAAGCCACGGCACCGGGAATCGGCACGACAGCCGCACCGATCTCGTAAGCTTTTTGAACAAGTCTAAATCCGGGATCGTTGATTCCCGGCGTTCCGGCATCGGATACGATAGCGACATTTTTTTCTCGTGCGAGCATTTCACTCAATTCC
>JBOGOW010000150.1:0-8304 GCA_050748285.1 Pyrinomonadaceae bacterium | reverse complement strand
GAAGACGCGCGTAACGTTCTGAAAGAAGGCGAAGAAGTAGAAGCCAAGATCATCAGCGTTGACCGCAAGAGCCGTGTAATTCAGCTCTCGATCAAGTCGAAAGACGTTGAAGACGAGAAAGAAGCAATCCAGAGCCTGCGCGACAAGCCAGTAGCTACTGATGCTCCTGTGGCCACCACTCTGGGTGACCTGCTGCGTGCACAAATGGAAAAACAGAACTAAGTTCTGATTTTCTGTAAAAAAGGGCGACTTCGGTCGCCCTTTTTTGTGCCTGGAGTTTGGTGAATTGCACCCGGTTTTAGCTGTTCGAGTCGTGAACCAAAGATGCTGAAAAAATGTCTGATTGTTTAGTCGGATCAAGCGCTTATTTGCAGCTAGTCTTTAGCCTGAGACTAATGATCGCCCGGTGGGCTTTCTGGCAAAAGGACGTGAATGAACAAGCTGATTGTCGCAGTAGCAGTGCTGGTGCTAGCGGGTTGTACTACCAGTGCCAAAACTCACGCGGTGCGCGGGGTAAGTGGCGTTGAGGTTGATTGTTCGGGGCTCGGTTCGAAATGGGACAGGTGTTACAAGCGTGCGGCCAAGGAGTGCAAGGGGGTGGGCTACAAGGTTGTGGCGAGGTCTGATGATCTCAAGGAAGAGGAGGAGGTCTTTCCCTTCGGATTCAATCCGGCAGGTTTCCTGACACGCACTCTGTTGGTGGTTTGCCGATGAGGTTGTGATGGCTCAAAGGTCTTCCCTCTTCCAGGGGGGAAACATTTTGGGGTAGGGATATGGATGGCAAAACTCGGGCTGTTCAAAATCATGCGGTCGTGCTAAAACCTTTGAAGCGCTGATCTAGCTGCTTGAAAAAGAAGGGAAAAATATGACGAAGTCGGAGTTGATCGAACGAATTGTCACCCATCAAGGGCTGCTCTCATCCAAGGATGTGGAGCTGGCCATCAAGACCATGCTTGAGCAAATGTCCCAATGTCTGGCTACCGGAGATCGTATCGAGATCCGGGGGTTTGGTAGCTTCTCTCTGCACTACCGCGCACCACGGGTCGGTCGTAACCCGAAAACTGGCCAGTCTGTCAGTCTCGACGGCAAGTTCGTTCCGCATTTCAAGCCTGGTAAGGAGTTGAGGGATCGGGTGAATGAGGATGAAGATGCTGAGCTGTAATCAGGGTTTGCGGGAAGTCTTCAGATGAGTCATGTCAAACGCATAATTTTTTTTGTCATCGCACTGCTGATTGTGTTTGCGACAGTCATTTTTGTGCTTGAAAATAAGCAAGCTGTTTCGCTGGTGTTTCTTGGCTGGTCGTCTCCGGAGCTTCCGGTAGCTGTATCGCTAATTTTGGTATTGCTGATCGGTATGGCAATAGGGCCTCTTCTAGCTTTTATTTTTGCGCAAAAGAAGAAAAAGGATCCTGGAATTAGTTAAAATATTAGCTTGGAACATGAAACGCAACATCATAAATGCATACTAGAAAAGGCTGGCCAGAATGACGAATGACCCATCGACCAAGTCCGGGTCGGATGAGATAGATATATTTGAGTTGATGAGATCCCTTTGGGCTCAAAAAGTAATGGTGTTGTGCACTGTTTTGGTTGTTACTTTGGCTGTAACAGCTTACGCATTTATCAGTAAGCCAGTTTATGAAGCTCGTGTATATTTGCTCCCGCCAACTATGAATGGGATCGCCGACTTCAACTATGGTCGAACCAAAGACCTGGAGCTTTCGCCATATACAGTGAAGGATGTGTACGATGTGTTCGTTCGCAACTTGCAAAGTGAAGCGTTGCGCCGCGCGTTCTTTATTGAAGTGTATTTGCCTTCACTTTCTGAAGTGGATCGAAAAGTTTCACAGGACGTATTGTATTCAAAGTATTTAAAGAAACTTAGTATAGGGTTGCCTTCCAAGGAACAGCCAGATCGATATTCAGTTTCAGTTCGGGATTATGATCCTGAGCGTGCAACCGAGTGGGTGAAAACCTTTACAACAAATGCAGGTAATGCTTCTAAGGCTGAGATGATTACCAACGTTACGCGGGAAGCAGAAGTTCGCGCGCGTAATCTTGGGCAGCAAATCGGTATTTTGCGGCAATCTGAAAGTTTGGTGCGGAGTGATTCGATTAGCCGACTACAAGAGGCGTTGAAGGTTGCACAATCGATTGGTCTTGAAGAGCCTCCTATCATTGCTGGTAATGTTGCCGCTGAAGTCAATGCAACCATGGATGGCCAGTTGACGTACATGCGAGGCACCAAAGCGCTGAGTGCAGAAATAAAAAATTTGCAGGACAGAAAAAGTAACGATCCCTTCATAAAAAATCTTCGTACGCTCGAAATCAAGAAATACTTCTATGAAGACCTGCAGATTGATCCTTCAAGCGTTTCTGTTTTTCGGCAAGATGGATCTATTGAGGTGCCTGACGAGCCTATCTATCCAAAGAAGATGCTGTACATAGGGTTGGGTGTGATTGGAGGGTTGCTTCTGGGGCTGCTGATTGGTTTGGCCCGCTACTTGTGGGGGCGGCGTAGAGTGCTTTCTTGAGATTTCTCCAAGGCAAGTGCTGGATGCTCAGCGCTTGTGTTGGTTTTTCGACGGCATAGTGCGAGTTCAGGTTGTTGGATGCACAAACGGTCGGTAGTTTTTGGCGGATCGTTACCGGTTGCCAGTATAATCACTCCTATCGGTTATGAGCAGGAAGCGCAGGGCTTAGGTAAGATACCTCAAAGCAAACTTGTAACCGGTAGCGGCAGAAATAATATTTAGTACTACAAATTCAATTGGTACATCAAGAATGGCCTATCTAACAGATGAAGAACTCCAAAGATTGGGTTTCAAGAGTCTTGGCAAAGAGGTGAAAATCAGTGACAAGGCGAGTATTTACAACGCGGACAAAATTGAGATAGGTGATTTTTCCAGGATTGACGATTTTTGTGTCATCTCAGGAAGCGTCAAAATTGGCCGATACAATCACATTACGCCAATGTGCCTCGTGGCCGGAGGTATTCCTGGCATCGTCATGGAAGATTTTTGTACATTGGCATATGGCGTCAAGGTTTTCTCGCAATCGGACGATTATAGCGGCGAGACATTGACCAATTCTCTCGTTCCGAAAAAGTTCAAGAACGAGACGTTTTCCGCCGTTCGACTCGGCAAGCATGTCATTGTCGGGGCGGGAGCAGTTATTTTTCCGGGTGTTGAGGTTTCAGAAGGTTGTTCTATAGGCTCAATGGCATTGGTCACCAAGTCGACTGAGGCATGGGGTATATATGCCGGGGTGCCCGCGAAGCTTATAAAACAGCGTAAGAAAGATCTGCTGAAACTCGAAGTCGAATTTTTAAGTGAGCAAAAAAATGATCCCATTTAACAAGCCGCCATATACCGGTAATGAAGATCAATACGTTCTCCGTGCGATGCGTAGTGGTAAAATGTCCGGTGATGGTGAATTCACCGCCTTGTGCCATAAGTGGTTTGAGAAGTCATTGGGTTGCGTCAAAGCGCTACTGACGCCTTCTTGCACTCAGGCATTGGAAATGGCTGCAATACTTATAGATATTCAGCCGGGTGATGAAGTCATCATGCCGAGTTACACCTTCGTTAGTACGGCAAATGCCTTTGTGCTTCGGGGGGCAAAAATCGTGTTTGTCGACATTCGTCCAGACACAATGAACATTGATGAAACCCTGATTGAGAGCGCTATTACATCTCGGACCAAGGCAATCGTACCTGTACATTATGCTGGCGTCGCTTGCGAGATGGATACAATTATGGACATCGCCGAGCGAAATGGGTTGTTTGTAATTGAGGACGCTGCTCAGGGGATGATGTCTACCTACAAGGGGCGTCAGCTGGGATCCATTGGTCACATGGCTGCTTTTAGTTTTCACGAAACAAAGAACTTTACAAGCGGTGGTGAAGGGGGCTTGCTGATAATTAATGATGCCCGCTTTGTTGCTCGCGCGGAAATAATCAGGGAAAAAGGAACAAACCGAAGTCAGTTTTTTCGAGGCATGATCGATAAATACACTTGGGTGGATGTAGGGAGTAGTTATCTTCCTGGTGAGCTACAAGCAGCTTATCTGTATGGTCAGTTGGAAAGGTCTGAGTATATCAATTCTTCGCGCCTTGCACTGTGGGGAGAGTACGATAAGCATTTTAAAGCTTTAGAACGTAAGGGGGTTATTGATCTCCCAGTAGTACCGGATGGCTGTGTCGCGAACGCCCATATGTACTATATTAAGGTGAAAGATATTGATGCGCGCACGGCGGTGCTGAGCAAACTGAAAGACGTTGGTGTTGGTGCAGTGTTTCATTATATTCCATTGCATTCAGCCCCCGCTGGAAAAAAACTCGGCGTATTCTCAGGTGATGATAAGTTCACTACCCGTGAAAGTGAGCGCCTGATTCGCTTGCCTCTCTGGTTAGGTATGAGTGCCGAAGAGGCGCATGAGGTCAAGAGCCAAGTAACTGCAGCGATTATGTCCTGTGACGCGTAATGAATCCAGCGACACGCTTCAGTATCGGAAAGCTGTTTCCAGCGCCGTATTGACGACTTTCGCCCAGGCATCAAAAATAGTAGTCGGCTTTCTTATTCTAAAGTTAATCGCCCTATATTTAGGGCCTGACGGACTGGGGAAGCTTGGCCATTTTATGAGCCTGACTTCTATACTCGCTCTGCTGGCTGGCGGAGGTATTAGTCATGGAGTTATAAAATATTCTGCCGAGTATAGAAAAGACAAGTTTAGTCTCTATAGATTATTGAGCACGGCCTCAGCTTTTGCATTTGTATTTTCTGCTTTACTGGCTTTGTTGTTTTTGCTGTTTTCTCGCCCAATATCAATGTTCATTCTTGGGGATGACAACCTTGCCTGGGTGATATCATCGCTATCAGTATTTCAGCTGATACTAGCCTTTAATATGCTGTTCTCTTCTGTTGCAAATGGTCTTGCCGATGTTAAGTCGTTCGCGTTTGCTCAGATAATTGGTAATTTAATCTCGCTGCCATTTGCCTGGTTGTTGATATCAAAGTTCGGATTGCCGGGTGCAGCAATTGCGATTATATCGATTTTGGCAATGGCCGCATTTCCAAGTCTTTATTTGTATCTAAGGTCTTCGTTACGCTTCAGATTCAGACGGAGGAAAATAGATTCGACACTGCTTAAAAAATTAAGCTGGTTTAGTTTAATGCTGTGCGTGAGCGCTGTCGCATTTCCCGTCGTTGAAATATATATTCGACAGAACCTGATCAGTAATTCCGGCTACACCCAAGCGGGGATTTGGCAAGGGCTTATTAGGCTGTCGAGTGCATATTTGGGGTTCTTTAGTGTATTTTTGGCATCCTACTTCATGCCGATGATATCTCAGACTAACAATAAGAAAGAGATCGAAAGCCTAACTCTTAAGTTCATAGTTTTTGTCATGATTGTTTTTGCCGCAGGAGGGGGGGTGCTTTATTTTTGGCGAGATTTTTTTGTCCCTTTACTGCTTTCCAAGGAGTTCGAGGAGCTAAATGATTTCCTTATATATCAACTGATTGGTGATTTTTTTAAAGCTTCTAACTATGTTATCGGGTTTATTGCGGTTGCGAGGGCGGCAACTCGTATTTATATCGTTTCAGAGATTTTTCAGGCTGGTCTGTTCGTATTTCTAACATTCTTGATTGGTCGATTTGTTGTTGGTGCCGAGGGTGTCACGATTGCATATATGATTTCATATATTATATGCTTTTTCGTTGGTGTTGTTGCGTTGAAATTCTGGGTGCGTAGTTAATGTCATTTGAGTTTGTTTGGCCTATTTACGCCGTATTCATATTTTTGACCGTTTCCGGTGGTACGGAAATGTTGATTAAGCAGGGGTGGGTCAAGCAACTTGCAGTTTTTTCATCCGTTATAGCTCTTGTGCTTTTAGCGGCGTTGCGGAGTATTGGCGTTGGTAGCGATGACGTCGCGTATGCGGATATGTTCGCGAACGTACCCGTTTTTTTTGGTTGTGATGAGTTTTTGTGCGGTTACAGCTACTCACAATTCAATGTAGAACTCGGGTTTTTTACCTTGCTGTCAATGTTGCGCGCTTTCGGCAACGAGCCTTACGTGCTTTTCAGTGTGGTAGCATTAGCCTCTGTTGCGCTTAATGTCAGGGCGATAAAGTTCTTTTCCCCCCATGTTGGCAGTGCGATTCTTGTATATTTCTGCCACTTCTATCTAAACAAAGAGCTAAATGCTATTCGTCTTGGTTTGGCTTCCGCGATTCTATTTTGGGCAGTAACGCTTATTCCTGTACGGAAGACTGGCATGTTCATTCTTCTGGTGATCTGTGCCGCATTTGTACATGTGTCGTCATTATTGATTCTATTGCCGTTCGCTATTTATCAGCTTCGACCAAGTCGTAGTGTTTATGCGGCGGTCGCGCTTGCTCTCCTGGCTTTTACGGCATTTTTTGATATACAAACATTGTTTTCTTATTTGATTAACTTCGGGTTCATAGGTGAGAAAATAAATTTGTATCTCAATGCGGATATATATAACTTTCCGTTACCCTTGCTCAGTGCCGTAAATTTAAAGAATTTAATTTTTGTCGGGGTGGCTTTAGCTTTTTGGCGACAAATTTCAGGTAGGTATGAGCATTTTGAGTTGGTATTCTGCTTCTTTTTTTGCGCAACGTTTATACGGATAGCGCTCGGTGACTTTGCAATCGTCGCGGGAAGGAGTTATGCCGCTATTTCGATGTTTGAGTACGTCATGTTACCTTTTGTCGTTTTCTCGTTATGTGGTAAATGGTTGGGCTACGCTTTAATAGTGTTGTATGCAGGGCTGACTTTGTACTTGAATTTGACCGATAATGCAGGTTGGTCAGGTGAAGCAGTTCAGTTTTTTAATTTCAATAATTAGTAAGTAGAGAGTAAATTGAAAAATATACTTTTTGTGTTGGGTGGCCTATCTATGGGTGGCGTAGAAACCTACGTGGTCCGATTGGCCACCGAATTACAGAAGCAGGGCCACACCGTTACTGTGATTTTGCTTTCCAGTAAGCATGATAATTTACTCTTCCAAAAGCTATCGTCTGTAGCAGCAGTTCACGTTGTTGAGTATTTTCCATTTTTTGGAGCGTCCAGTTGGCTAAACGCTTTAGTGCCAGCGAGTGCGCGTTCTCATGCTCATTTTGATGTGGTGCATGTTGTTGATTTATTAACTCTGTCATATATGTACTTCCAGCGGAAAAAATATTCTTTCAGTGCGTTATCTATTGGTATCTACCACTCTCGAGAAATTGTATGGTGGCGTGATCGAAATATTTATTTTAGAAAAAAGATGCTTGAATTGTACGATCAGAATGTAAGGCTTACTCTATTTCCCAATGAGAGTACTGCGGAAATTGCGGGTACGTACAAGGCTTTAGATAATAGCGAGGTGATGTTGTTACCCTTGGGTGTGTCACTTGAAAATTATAGGAAGTGTTATCCTGGGAAGCTGTCATTAAAGCTGATATCTGTTGGTCGTCTTGTGGACTTTAAAGTTTACAATCGACATGTTATATCCATACTGTCAAGTTTGCGGCTTGTCGATGACTTTCAGTATTTCATATATGGTGATGGGCCCGAAAGAGAAGCGCTTGAAAGTTACTCGGTTCAGTGTGGTGTAGCGCAGTTTGTGCACTTTATGGGTGAAGTAAAGTATTCGGATCTTCCTGAAATATTTAATGATGCATTTTGCTTTATAGGCTCCGGTACCACTCTCATTGAAGCCTCTGCAGCGGGGGTGCCATCAATTGTCGGTATAGAATCGATATCGACTCCTCATACTTGTGGCTTTTTTTCTGAAATTGACGGTTACTCATACAATGAGGCTTCAGCCACAACGCGTCGAATTCCTATTGTGGAATGCATAGAAAAGCTATATCGAATGGAAGCTCCCCAATATAATTCTCTGTCCGATGCGCATCGAGCTAAAGCTGGTCAGTTCAATATCGAGGATACGACTTCAAAATTTATCGATTTGACGACGTGTTACCCGGATTTTAAAATTCGATTCAGTAGATACCGAGCTATACTTTCTTTTGTGTGTTCTGTTATCAAGCTCGGGCCAAAGGCTCTTAAATCAAGATTTGATGTCGTGTAAGATTTTATCTGAAAAAGCCTTTTATACTTCATTGGGTAGTTCGACAGAACATTTGTCATTTTTGAAGTATGGCGGAACATTAAAATTTTTCCGGGAGCTACAAGGTTCGTGAGCTTTTGCTTCCGGTTGACAAAGTCTGATCGCCACCTCTTCGACATACCGCGTGGTGTAATCTCGCGGGACATCTTTCGGAATTTTTG
>JBOGOW010000149.1:0-8318 GCA_050748285.1 Pyrinomonadaceae bacterium | reverse complement strand
TGTCTGACTTGTGTTGGGTTATAGCACGTCGAATTGCCGCAATGACACAAAAAAAACATGCACGAACTTTTACCGGATACCAGGCTGTCGCATTACCGCATAATCTCGAAGATCGGCGAGGGTGGGATGGGCGAGGTTTATCTGGCCGAGGACCTGAATTTGCGGCGGAAGGTGGCGATCAAGATATTGCCGGAGACGGTTGCGATTGATGAAAATCTGCGGCGGTTTGAGCAAGAGGCTTTTGCAGTTTCGGCGCTCAATCATCCGAATATTCTGACCATTTATGAAGTCGGCGAAGCTGACGGAATGCATTTTATCGTGTCGGAATATGTCGCGGGTGAACTTCTGCGGGATCGAATCAAAAACCTCACGATCAATGAAACGCTCGATATTTCGACGCAGATCGCCGCCGCTCTCGAAGCGGCACACAAAAGCGGCATCGTTCACCGCGACATCAAGCCGGAAAACATCATGCTCCGGGAAGATGGTGTTGTAAAGGTAGTAGATTTCGGCCTCGCAAAGATCACACAGCAATCGCCGAAAGACGTAGACACCGAAGGTGAGACACTGGCACATGTCCGCACAAAGACCGGAACAGTGATGGGAACCGCGTCCTACATGTCGCCGGAGCAGGCACGCGGAAAGGACATCGACGAAAAGACAGACATTTGGAGTTTGGGCGTTGTCATTTACGAGATGCTGACGCGAAAGACGCCTTTCAATGGCGGCACGCAGTTCGACGTGATCGCCTCGATTCTCCGCTCCGATCCGCAACCGGTCGAAAGCCACGGCGAATTCATTCCGCCCGATCTTGCCCACATCGTCAGAAAAGCGCTTCGAAAAGACAAGGACTCGCGCTATCAAACAATGAAGAGCCTGCTCGCCGACCTCCGAGAAGTGAAAGACGGCATCGTCTTTTCCGAAAAACTCGAACGCTCGACAGCACCAAACGACGGCAGGAAAACTTCGGAAGAACGGACAGCCAGGTTCGACGCTTCTTCACAGCCGCTTCATCCGCGCGGCGATGTTTTACCCGACCACAGAAGAAAGCGACTCACCTTCGGACTGATTGCTTCAGTTCTTGTCTTATCCACTCTCGGCGCGGTGTACTGGTATTGGAATGACGCCTCGAAAACCCAGATCAGCTCGATTGCCGTGATGCCGTTCGAGAATGAAAGCGGCAATGCCGACACGGAATATCTCTCGGACGGAATGACCGAAACTCTGATTAGCAGTTTGTCGCAATTGCCGAATCTGAATGTAAAAGCACGAAGCTCTGTGTTTCGTTACAAAGGCAAAGAGACAAACACGCAGACAATCGGAAAAGAGCTAAACGTGCAGGCGATTTTGAACGGGCGAGTTGTCCAACGTGGCGAGCAGTTGACGCTTTCGTTGGAATTGGTTGATGTGCAAAACGACAAAGTGCTGTGGACGGAAAGCTATCAACGTAAGCAATCCGACCTTGTTTCGTTGCAAAGCGAAATTGCCAAAGATGTTTCGAGCAAACTCAAAACCAGGCTGTCCGGGGCCGAAGAGGCCAAAGTTACGAAAACTGAAACAACGAACCCCCGAGCGTACCAGCTATACCTGAAAGGGCGATTCCACTTCGGCAAAAGGACGAAAGAAGACTTGCTCCGCTCCATCGAGTCCTACGAGCAGGCAATAAGTCACGACGCAAATTTTGCGCTGGCCTATGTGGGCGTCGCCGACTCGTACAGCGTCATGTCAGGCTATGGTTACGCCGCGCCGAATGACGTATTTCCGAAGGCGAGAGCAGCCGCGCAGCGGGCCCTCCAGCTTGACCCCGATCTGGCTGAGGCTCACGCGGCCTACGCGATGATAGCGGCCGAATACGACTGGAACTGGGCGGAGGCCGAACGAGAATTCAAACGCTCGATAGAGATCAACCCGAACGTCGCCTTATCGCACTATCAGTACGGCGGCGCCTATCTAACGCCGATGGGCCGGTTTGACGAGGCGGCCAGCGAAATTAAGCGGGCTTTGGATCTGGATCCCTTGTCGGTTCCCCACGTGGCCTACCTCGGCAGTGTGTATGTATTCGCACGAAAGAACGACCTCGCGGTGCAGCAAGTCCGGGAGGCTCTTAGTTTAGAACCTGATCATCCGACAGCCAAGTGGGCGCTGGCTTTTGCGTATAACGCGAGCGGGATGTACGCCGAGGCGATCTCGACCTGCGAAACTGCGCTGCGCGCCGATCCGGGTAACCAGGACTGCCTTCAGATGGTCGGGTACGCATACGCGAAAACGGGCCGCCGACGCGAGGCGGAGGACGTGATCCGAAAGTTCGAGGAGCTTAGCAGGACGGGATATGTGATCACCTACAGACCCGCGGTGATCCACGCCCTACTGGGTGATAAGGAAAGGGCCTTCGCCGGACTCGAAAAATCTTTTTCGGCCCGCGATTGGGACATCGCAAGAATAAATGTCGATCCCTTCGTCGACTCGCTACGCGATGATCCGAGATTCAAGAATCTGTTGAAACGGATGAATCTGCCGGAGTAGAAAGTGCAGAAGCCTGCTACGGAAGTAAGGGCGTAATCTTTAGAAAGGATGGAAAACTTTGACCTTATAGTTATTGGTTCGGGGCCTGCCGGGGAGAAGGCGGCGGCGCAGGCGGCTTATTTCGGGAAGCGAGTGCTTATCGTCGAAAAAGAGACGGTCGTTGGCGGCGCGATGGTGAATACCGGAACGATACCGAGCAAGACGCTGCGTGAGACGGCGCTTTTTTTATCGGGAAAACGGCTGCGTGGAATGTATGGCGTCGATCTTCACGAGGGCAGAGAGTTCAGCGTGCAGGACCTGATGTTTCGCAAAACGCTGATCATCAAAAGAGAGATCGAGATGATCAACGAAAATCTTGCACGGCACAAGGTAAAGCAGGTTAGCGGCGCTGCATATTTTATCGACGAGCACACTATCGGCATCGAGGGAAGCGAAGAAAGATACAGCGGTGATTTTATTTTGATCGCGGTTGGTTCGTATCCTTTTCAACCACCAACGATTCCTTTTGAAGAAGAACAGGTTTATGACAGCGACGAGATCCTTCATATGGAGGCGATCCCTGCATCGATGGTGATCGTCGGTGCGGGCGTCATCGGGTGCGAATATGCCTGCATGTTTGCGGCGCTTGGCATTGACGTTACATTGGTTGACCCGAAAGACAAAATATTGCCGTTTCTCGACGGCGAAATTTCAAGTCTTCTGGTCGAAGAAATGATGGAACTCGGCGTCAAATTTCTATTTGGCGAATCGGTGGAAAGGGTCGAGATGGACGGCCGCGTGTGCAAGACGTATTTGAACGGCGGTAATGTTCTTAGCTCGGAAACTCATCTCTTTGCGGCAGGCCGCACCGGAAATATCTCCCGGCTGAAGCTGGAAAACATCGGTCTAACGCCAAATAAACGTGGGCTTCTTGAGGTGAACGAAAATTACCAAACGTCGATTCCGCATATCTATGCGGCTGGCGATGTAATCGGTTTTCCGTCGCTCGCATCAACCTCGATGGAGCAAGGACGCGTTGCAATGTGCCATGCGTTCGATTTTGGTTACAAAGACAGTATCGCGGCATTACTGCCCTATGGAATTTACACGATCCCCGAAGTGTCAATGGTTGGGATCACGGAGGACGAGGCTCAGTCGCGGTCGATCGACTACGAAGTGGGAAGGTCAGGCTACGACGACAATCCGCGCGGTCAGATAATCGGAAACGAACGCGGAATGCTAAAACTTGTTTTTGCGAAGTCGGACAAGAAACTTCTCGGCGTTCACGTGATCGGCGACAACGCGTCAGAGCTTGTCCATATCGGAATGATGGTGATGCATTTCGGCGGCACCATCGAGGCTTTCATCAGCAGCGTTTTCAATTATCCAACACTCTCCGATGTTTACAAATACGCGACCTACGACGGTCTCGGAAACCTGAGCGGCCATAAGATAAAAAATTAACCCTATGAAACGATGCCCTGAATGCAGACGGGATTATTACGACGACACATTGCTGTATTGTCTCGACGATGGAAATGCGCTGCTCGATGGCCCGGCGTCGGGAAGACGGGAGACACGAGACGGGAGTCTGGAGCATGAGCCGCAGACGGCGATCCTGTCAGAACCGGGAGCGGTAGCGACTGGGTTTCAGTCAGAACCGCCTGCGTCAGCGGGTGGCCAGTTCGCTGGGGATGAGTCGACTCGGCAATTTGCCCAGACAACCGACCAAACCGCGATCTTCCCGCGCGGAGCGGCGGCGGAGCCGCAGGACTATTCTAAAAGCGAGCCTTCGGAAAGGCAGAGCCATTCCGCACATCGAGCGGCGGAGCCGAAGCCAGGTTTTGGCAATCGGCTTTTGCTTGCGACGCTGGCTCTCGTCGTGATCGCTCTGGGCGGCTTCTTCGGCTACCGCTATTTCAGTTCCGGGGATGGCGGACAGATCAACTCGATCGCAGTTCTGCCGTTTGAGAATCGCAGCGGTAGTTCCGACACGGAATATCTGTCGGATGGGCTCGCCGATTCTTTGATTTACCGTTTATCGCAGCTACCGAACCTTAAAGTCAGCCCGACGAGTTCGGTGATGCGCTACAAAGGCCTGGCGGGCGACGCCGCAAAGGCCGCTAACGAGCTGGGAGTTGATGCCGTTATGACCGGGAGGCTTTCCCAGATCGGCGACAACCTCAACATCAGCGTCCAGTTGATCGACGTCAAAGCCGGCAAGGTTCTCTGGGCAGAGCAATACGATCGCAAGATGGCCGATCTGCTTGCCACGCAGCGTGAGATCGCAACGACGATCGCTCAAAAGCTCGAATTAAAGCTCGCAGGCACCGACACGACGGGCATTACCAAAAGGTACACCGACAACAACGAAGCCTATCAGCTTTATCTGAAAGGCCGTCACGCCTGGAACAAGCGGACGGGCGAGTCGTTGAAACAAGCCCTCGATTTTTATAACCGGGCCATTGCGGAAGATCCGGGGTTTGCTCTCGCTTATTCGGCACTTGCTGAGACCTATGTGCTGTTCGCCAACTACGACGTCGCTCCCGCCAAGGACTCGATGCCGCAGGCGAAAGCGGCCGCCATGCGGGCTCTCGAACTCGATGAATCGCTCGCCGAGGCCCATGTTGCGTATGCGGCGTATCTCGCTCTGTTTGAATATGACATGGCCCGTTCTGAGGCGGAATATCGACGGGCGATCGAGCTAAACCCGAGCTACGCCACCGCCCATCAATGGCTGGGCGAATTGCTTGTCCGACTGAAGCGGTTTGATGAGGCCATGGCGATGATACGCAAAGCGCAGGAGTTGGACCCGCTCTCGCCCGTCATAAGTTTCAATATCGGCTGGCAGCATTACCAGGCTCGCCGATACGACGAGGCGATAGCCGAGTATGACGCCACACTTGGCAAGTTTCCCGATTTTCATTTGACCCAGTGGGGTCGATGCTGGGCGTTCAATTCCAAAGGCGATCTGGCAAAAGCCGTTCCGGTGTGCCGAAGGGCGCAAGAACTGGTGTCCGACGCTCCGAATACCGGTTATCTCGCGATGGTGTTGGCGCGTGCGGGACAGGTAGACGAGGCAACCCGGCTTCTCGATCAACTCAAGAAAGAATCCGAGCGGCGCCCGGTACCCAAAACGGCGTTTGCGTATGCGTACATCGGTTTGAATCAAAGAGAAGAAGCATTGCGCATGCTGGAGCTCGAGGTTGAAGATCGCGGCTACCTTGCGACTGATTTCGGCGTCGGTCCGGAGTACGACGAGTTTCGTTCCGACCCTCGATTCAAGGCGTTGCTCAAAAAAATGAATCTGCCTGAATAGAATTGTATGAAAAAATGCCCGCAATGTGGACGTGAATATGACCTGACGATGAGCTTCTGTTTGGATGACGGCAGCGAGTTGCTCTATGGCCCGGCGTCGGGAAGACAGGAGACAGGAGACGGGAGTCTGGAGAATGAACCGGCGACGGCGATCTTGTCAGAATCCCGACCCGTCGGGACGTTAGCGGGCGGCCAGTTCGTTGATGAATCGCAGACACGGCAGTTTGTCCACACGACCGACCAGACCGCAATTCTTCACACCGGAGCGGAGGCGGAGCCTCAAATCAATTCAAGTGGCCTTTCGGAAAGGCAGAGCCTTTCCGCACATCGGGCGGCGAAGCCGCAAGAGGAAGCCAGCGATGCAAATAGAGCGGCACAGCCGCAAAGGAAAGTTGGCAGTCGGCAGCGGCAGTTGGCAGTAGTCGGGATTGCCATAATTATTCTCGTTGGTGGATTCTTTGGCTATCGATATTTCGCATCGTCCTCAAAACAGATCGAGTCGATCGCCGTGATGCCGTTTGTCAATGAAAGCGGCAATGCCGATGTCGAATACCTGTCCGACGGAATGACCGAAACGCTTATTAGCAGTTTGTCTCAATTGCCTAATCTAAATGTTAAAGCACGAAGCTCTGTGTTTCGTTACAAAGGCAAAGAGACAAACACGCAGACAATCGGAAAAGAGCTAAACGTGCAGGCGATCTTGAACGGGCGAGTCGTCCAGCGCGGAGAGGATTTGATTTTGTATGTAGAGCTGGTTGACGCAGCGACGGAAAATAGTTTGTGGAAACAAACTTATAACAAGACGATGGCCAACATAGTCGTTCTGCAAAACGACATTGCACGCGACGTGGCCGACAATCTCAAAGTAAAGCTATCGGGTGCGGACAAGGAGAGATTGGCGAAGAATTACACGCAAAATACCGAGGCCTACCAGCTTTATCTCAAGGGACGTTACCACCTTCTAAAAACAACTCGTTTGGAATTTCAAACAAGCATCTCGTATTTTCTACAAGCGATTGCCATTGATCCAGCTTACGCTCTCGCCTACACCGGACTCGCGGATGCATATCGCTCGGTTGGGATCGCGGGTGAAGCTCGTCCGGCGGAAGTTATGCCGAAATCGAAAGCGGCGGGGCAAAAGGCGATTGAAATTGACGACACTCTCGCCGACGCTCATGCGAATTACGGGTTCACCATCTTTTGGTACGATTGGGATTGGAACGCGGCGGAATATCAATACAGACTGGCTCTGGAACTCGATCCAAACAATGCGGACGCACATCTGTTTTACGCGCATTTACTTTCAAACACTGGGCGGCACGCCGAGGCTCTTCGCGAAGCAAAACGAGCGGTAGAACTCGACCCGCTTAATTTGAGAACCAACGCGCTCATGGGCTTGTTCTTATTTCATGCGGGGCGAACAGATGAAGCGTTAGCCAGCTGTCATAGGACCTCTGAATTGGACGCTAATTATTGGCTCCCTCATAACTTTGCCGCAAGTGCGTATATCGAAAAAGGAATGTATCCAGAAGCGATCACCGAAGCGCGTAAGGCTAGAGCGTTTTCCGGGGAGACTTCCATGCCAATTGCATTCCTCGGTTACGTCTTGGCGAAGTCGGGCAAGAAGGCGGAGGCACAAGCCGAACTTGACGCTTTATTGAAATTGTCAGCCGAGGGTTACGTTTCGCCTTACAGCATCGCTCTGATCCATAACGGCTTGGGTGATCACGACGAAACGCTTGCCTGGCTCGAACGAGCGTTTCAACAGCGGGACCCGCGAATGGTCTTTCTCAAAGTCGAACCGAAATGGAACAATCTGCGGGGCGACCCGCGCTTTCAGAACCTAATGCGACTGGTCGGTTTTACGCAGTAAGGTTGAATATGAGCAAAAAAGAAACGGTTTATATCGAAACAACGGTTGTGAGTTATCTGACGGCTTGGCTGAGTCGTGATTTGATTCGTGCCGCTCATCAACAAATTACGCAGGAATGGTGGCACAACCGAAGAGAAGATTTTGAAATTTTTGTTTCGGAATTTGTTATAAATGAGGCATCGGCGGGTGATGCGGAAGCGGCGGGAAAAAGGCTTGCGGCATTGGAGAATGTGGCTCTGCTTGACGTGACTCTGGCAGTTGAAAATCTGGCGAAAATGTTGATCGCCGACAAAGCCTTGCCGCCACGGGCCGCGACCGATGCTTTGCATATTGCCGTAGCCGCGGTTCATGGCATTGATTATTTGCTAAGCTGGAATTGTAAACACATTGCCAATGCCGAAATGCAGGATACAATCGAAAAGGTATGCAGGGAAAGCGGCTGCAAATGCCCAAAAATCTGCACGCCGGAAGAATTGCTTGGAGGAAAATATGACTTGGAATGACGAGATAGTCGAAGAAGTCCGCCGCGTGAGAAACGAGCACGCTAAAAAATTTAATTACAATATTTCCGCGATTTGCGCCGACATTCGCCGAAAGCAGTCCGAAAGCGGGCGAAAGGTTGTTT
>JBOGOW010000148.1:4148-8327 GCA_050748285.1 Pyrinomonadaceae bacterium | reverse complement strand
TACTTTAACCGCATCAAAGACGGCATCCGCGAGAGCGTCGAAAAGAATAAGAATGACACAACCGAATTAGCGAAAACCTGTGCGGAATTTAAGAAGCAATACGATAAATTCAAAGCGGAAGAAGAGACTAAGAAAGATAAGTAGCGGCCAAAGGATCGAAAGCTGCGGGGGCAAGCCCGCCTTCCTGACTTGACTTGTATTTACATTCTTTGTCCTAACTGATGATCCCGAGGGTATCGTCGAAGTTAGGAACTAAACCGCACGCAGTCAGGAAGGCGGGCTTGCCCCTGCTCAACATCGGTCTTATGTTATTCACTTGTCCGAATCTTCTTCGTCGGCCAGCTTTTGCGTCCAGTAATCATACGGATAACGCTTGCGTAGTAATTCACCGAACTGTTCCTGCAATTCAGAATTATTTCCGCAGCCGTATTTTGTCCAGCCGTTTACCTGCGAGACAAATGACGGCCCGCAAGGGACGACGCTGAGCACAAACGTAAATATCAACAGCAGCGAAGTGCAGAAATTTATGGGCTTTCTCATTTTGCTTGGGCAAACCGCGATTCGTCGAGACCTTCGATTCGAATATACTCCAATCTGTTGAATGAAAAAAAGCTTTTCGTGTTGTTTAGTGTGATTTGGTGGATACTGATCTTTTTTCACCCACGAAAATACACAAAAATACACGAAAAAACCCGCATCGAAAGGGCGATGCGGGCGTTTGTGTGAAATCGGAAATGAACTAATCCAGGATTAAGCAATAGAAAACATTTTGGCGTCAGCCTATCAAATCGTTAGTTAAAAGAGAGCTAAGAGCTGCCAGCTTAGAGCTTTCAGCCGAAATAAGTAATCCGGGCTAAACACTCATTATTTCCTGCTCTTTATTTTTGGAAAGTTCATCAATATTGGCGATGAAATCGTTTGTGAGTTTTTGGACTTTTTCGAGGCCGCCGCGTTCGTCGTCTTCGGAAATTTCTTTATCTTTGAGCATTTTCTTCAGAGTGTCGTTCGAGGCGTGGCGGACGTTGCGAACCGCGATGCGGTGATCTTCGGCAAATTCGTGCACCTGTTTCGCAAGCTGTTTGCGGCGTTCTTCGTTGAGAGCCGGAATCGGAAGGCGAATCATTTTGCCGTCGTTCGAAGGATTAAGACCGAGGTTTGCGGCGATGATCGCTTTCTCGACCGCGCCTAGCTGAGACATATCCCACGGCTGGATTGTCAGCAATTGCGGTTCGGGCACGGCGACCGAAGCCATCTGATTCAGCGGCGTCGGCGTTCCATAATAATCGACCGAAACGGTATCGAGCAAACCGACCGTCGCTCGGCCCGTCCTTACATTGGAAAGCTTACGCTTGAAATCCTCGATAACGGATTCCATCTTCGGTTTTGTGTCATTTAAAACTGTGTCAACGCTCATAGTTTCTTGTCGGAATCACCAGCGGCAAATATCCAAGTTTCTAAACACCGCTCGCAGCCGAATCTCCAATGCTCACCAATGTCCCAATTGAAAGATCGCCGTTCACCGCCTTCATAATGTTTCCGCTTTCTTTCATATTGAAAACCAATATCGGCAGGTTGTTGTCCATGCAAAGCGAGATCGCAGATGCGTCCATCACCTTCAACTGCTTTTCGAGAACCTCTTGGTACGAAATCTTTTCGAATCGAGTCGCGGTTGGGTCTTTCATCGGGTCGGCAGAATAAATTCCATCGACCTTTGTCGCTTTGAAGATCACATCGACGCCGAGTTCACATGCTCGGAGTGCGGCGGCGGAATCGGTCGTAAAATACGGATTGCCGGTTCCGGCGGCCAATATGACAACGCGTTTCTTTTCAAGGTGCCGCACGGCGCGACGGCGGATAAACGGTTCGGCAAGCTGCGGAATATCGATCGCCGACATAACGCGGGTAAACACATCCAGCTTTTCCATCGCGTCCTGCAAAACGACGGCGTTCATAACGGTCGCGAGCATCCCGATATAATCGGCCGCGGCACGATCCATATTGCCCGCCGATTTCGAAACGCCGCGAAAGATATTACCGCCGCCGACAACGATCGCGACCTCGACGCCGAGTTCGTGCACGGCCTTGATCTCACCCGCGACCGATTCGGCCACGGCCGTATCGATGCCGTAATTCTGCCCGCCCATAAGGGCCTCGCCGGAAAGTTTCAAAAGGATGCGTTTGTAAACCATAAAAGTGGTTAGTGGCCAGTGGTCAGCGATCCGAACGGGCTTTCCTTCCAAGGGAGTTTGACAAGCCGTTGATAAGCCGACCCACTTCTGCAGACTTGTTCAAAACGAGCGCCGACTCATCATTAGTAATATACTGCCTCATTTCAGCAATCAAATTTTGAGTTTCAGTTTCCATCAACGATCCGTATGAAATCGACAAATGGTTGATAAACTCTTTGGTGGAATTTCGACCCTGACCTTCTGCAATATTCGACGGAATGGACACTACCGCCTTTCGAATCTGTAAAGTTAACCCAAATCGCTCCTCGCCAGGAAATTTGTCGGTCAATTCATACACGAGCGCGGTCAGTTCCATTGCTTTTTGCCAAGCGATCAAGTCTCTATAGCTTCGAACCGACATCTTTAGCAATTCCTGACCACTAGCCACCGACCACTGGCCACTGCTTTACCCGACCATCGACGCCACTTCGGCGGCGAAATCGTCTTGTTTTTTCTCGATGCCTTCGCCCATTTTGAAACGGGTAAAACGGCGGATCGAGATGTTTTCCTTGATCGAGCCGATCTTTTCCGCAACGAGCTCGCCGATAGTTTTCGACGGATCTTTTACAAACGGCTGATCGACGAGCACATTTTCTTCGTAATATTTATTAAGGCGACCGTCGATGATCTTATCCAAAATGTCTGCGGGCTTGCCTGAATTTTTGGGGTCGGCCATCAGCATTTCGCGGATGATCTCGCGCTCTTTGTCGAGATCGGCTTTTGGCACCTCGTCTCGATTGACGCACCGCGGATCGGTCGCGGCGATGTGCATCGCAACGTCTTTTACAAGCTGCTGAAATTCTTCGCCGCGCGAAACGAAATCGCTTTCGCAATTGATCTCGACGAGCACGCCGACCTTGCCGCCCATGTGTATGTAAGAACCGACCGCGCCTTCGGCGGTTACGCGACCGGCTTTTTTACCGGCGGTCGCCATTCCTTTTTTTCGAAGGATCTCGATCGCCGCGTTTTCATCGCCGTTAGCCTCAACCAACGCATTCTTGCAATCGACCATCCCCGCTCCGCTTTTTTCGCGAAGCGATTTTACTGCACTTGCTGTTACTTCTGCCATATTAACTCCAAACAATTAAAGGAACGCGGACATTACTGTCTGCAGTTCAAAATATTTATGCCGGTTGCGGGCAGGAATGCCCGCGTTTCAAAAAAGCGTAGCTGTTTTGCCGGTTACGGAAAAAAGCCACGCTCAGAAAAATTAGAAAAAACTTTTAGCTCGCGGTTGCTTCGTTGCTTTCTTCCGTTGCTTCTTCCGCCGTTGATTCTTCGGTTGCGACCGGCTTCTCCGTCGCTTCTTCATTCACCGGAGCATCGGTCTCCGCTGTCGCAGCTTCGGTTTCTACCAAATCAGAATCGTCGTCCGATTCGGGTTCATCTGCTTCAGCGGCTGCGGCTTCGAGTTCGGCTTTTTCGTCCTCGCTCAAATATTCCTGCGGGATAGCGGTCAGCGAGCCAATTTCCGGCGTTTCTGTGACCGTTTCTTCATCACCTTCGCTTTCCTCAGCTACGGCAACTCCGCCTTCGGTTCCGACTTGCTGACCTTCGAGGATGGCGTCGGCAATTCGCGATGCAAAAAGCCGGATCGCACGAAGCGCGTCATCGTTTCCGGGAATGACCTGATCGATACCATCGGGCGAACAATTCGTATCGACGACCGCAACTATCGGGATACCAAGACGATTCGCTTCCTTTACGGCGATATCTTCTTTGCGGACATCGATGATAAAGATCATGTCCGGCGGGCCGCCCATGTCTTTGATGCCGGCGAGGTTTCGCATCAGGCCTTCGTGCTCGCGGTCGAGCTTGAGGCGCTCTTTTTTCGTGAGCATTTCGAAGCGGCCGTCTTCGCGCATCGCTTCGATATCCTTTAGTTTTTTGATCGACTTTTGAACCGTTTGATAGTTCGTCAGAAGCCCGCCAAGCCAACGATTATTGACGT
>JBOGOW010000148.1:0-4138 GCA_050748285.1 Pyrinomonadaceae bacterium | reverse complement strand
GTAATATTGACCGCAGCGCGTCGCTTCTTCTTTGATGGCGTCCTGCGCCTGTCGCTTCGTTCCGACAAACAGGACTTTCTGATTCGGACGCTCGGTGAGCGATTCCTGCACGTAATTCAGTGCGTCGCGGAACAGCTTTTGCGTTTTCTGGAGGTCAATAATATAAATGCCGTTGCGTTCGCCAAAGATGTATTCTTTCATCTTCGGGTTCCAACGGCGGACCTGGTGGCCAAAGTGAACCCCTGCTTCGAGGAGTTCTTTCATCGTTACTGTTGCCAAAATTTATTTCTCCTTGGTTTATGTACTCGACAAGACATGATAATCAACCAAATGGGTCCTGCCGATGGTTTTTGTCATTCGTACTTCGTCATTTGTCCTTCGAAAAAACGAACGACCAAGGACAAATGACCAATGACTAACGTTTCGAGAACTGGAACCGTTTTCTCGCACCTTTCTGGCCGTATTTCTTACGTTCTTTCTGACGCGGGTCGCGCGTAACCAATCCTGCTTTTTTCAAAGTCGGGCGAAGGTCGGCGTTAAATTCCATCAACGCACGCGTGATTCCGTGCCGCACCGCTCCTGCCTGACCGGCCGAACCGCCGCCATCGACGTTCACCAAAATATCGAATTTTCCGATAGTATCGGTCAGCGTCAAAGGCTGACGAATTATCATCTGCAATGCTTCGTTCGGAAAATAGGAATTGAATTCGCGGCGGTTTACCGTTATCGCGCCCGAACCGGGACGCAAGTAAACACGTGCTGTCGAAGTCTTTCTGCGGCCCGTGCCGTAATATTGAATGTCTGCCATATTTCTCAAGTTTCGAGTTTCGAGTTTCGAGTTTCGAGTTGCCGGCACAAACCAGAAACTCGAAACCAGGAACCAGAAACTAAATTTCTACCGCCTCCGGTTTCTGTGCTGAGTGCCGGTGGTCGGCGTCCGCGTAAACCTTTAATTTTTTTGCCATTGCTTTGCCGAGTTTTGTTTTCGGGAGCATGCCCCTGACCGCAAGCTCGATCACTTTCTCAGGCTTTTTGTCGAACATTTCCTGAACGGTCGTTTCACGCAGACCGCCGGGATAAAGCGTGTGGCGGCGATAAAGTTTCTGGTCGTTTTTCGCACCGGTAAAGACGGCGTGTCGGGCGTTGATCACAACGCAGTGGTCGCCCATGTCAAGAAACGGCGTCCACGCCGGATTGTTTTTGCCCGAAATTATTCTCGCAACTTCCGTCGCAAGACGGCCTACGGTCTTGCCCTTGGCATCGACCACGAGCCATTTTCGATTCTCAGCCAAACCTTTTCCACTCGGAAAATAAGTACTCATAATTGCACACACAGATAGCTATTTTCGCCAAAAAGCGAACTCACAGAATATCGAAAACGGTAGATAACGTCAAGTCGATATATGCAGAAGCCCGCGTGTGAACAAGGGCGGTATCGGGATGTTAGGTTGGCGGTATCGCCCTTGCTTACGCGCGGGCTTGTGCAAAAGCGGTATCGAGATGTTAGGTTGGCGGTATCGCCCTTGCTTACGCGCGGGCTTGTGCAAGAGCGGTATCGGGATATGAGGTTTGGCGGTATCGAGATATGCGGTTTGGCGGTATCGCCCTTGCTTACGCGCGGGCTTGTGCAAAAGTTACACCGATGATCGTTTTTGCGTCTTCGATCTCGGCATTTTCGATCATTTCAAGCAGGGCATCGAATGAATGACGTTCGATGGTGAGAATTTCGTCCGACTCTAATTTTTGCCCAACCTCGGTGAGTTCTGTGGCTAAAAAAACATACATCTTTTCGGTCAAAAAACCGGGTGAGATGTAGAATTCGGTGAGTTTTTCGATTCTTTTGGCCCGGACGCCGATCTCTTCTTCGAGCTCGCGGATCGCACCGGTTTGCGGGTCTTCATCGTCTTCAAGCGTGCCGGCACAGAGTTCGAGAAGATATTTCCCCGCCGCGTGCCGATACTGCCGCACCAGCGCGACCGTCCCATCATCAAAAACCGGCACGACCACCGCACTCCCGCGATGCACGACGATCTCACGCTTATACTCAACATCGCCCTCACGTATCTCGTCAACGCGAATGTCGAAAACTTTGCCTTTGTAGATTGTTTCAGAAGCTAAGATCTTTGGTGTCATTGGTTGGTGCCCTTTGTGGATTTTTCTTTGTGAACTTTGTGTTTAGAAATATTTTTAACACAAAGCGCATAAAGGACGGGACCGAGGACACAAAGATGGGGCTGCCCTCGGCGAAAGCGGAACCGACGGCAACGCCAACAGGGTCTTCGGCCCGTTGACCGGCAAACAGTGGGGCGAGACGCAATATAAAGACGTCGATCATCATCTGCGGCAGTTTGGGGTTTGAGGTTTGTCAGCAGCCCGCGTAACCAAACAGACCTACAAGTCGGACAAGTTCTTTGCCTTTAGAATGTGATGAAAGGTATAGACCGCCGCTAAAGTATCCCTTTTCATTGAACTCGTCAAAATACAGATCAAGCTTGCCGTCGTTGTCTATGTCGCCTGCCCAAAGAAGATCGCCAATGATGGTTCCCCATTTCGGCTCACCGTAATTTCGGGCGACTACTTGTTGCACGCCGTTGTTTTCGAGCACCAAAACACCGACCGTCACTCCATTAATCGTTTGGCCGAGCGATACGCGTAACGTATACCAATTTTCGTGGAGGTTTAACTCACGCTTAAAACCTGTTTTCATGGCCTCTATAGGTAGGTTTCGGCGATCAATCTCATCGTAAGTTGGGCGAAGATAAACCGTCGTGACTTTTCCGGGTTTCACGTTCGCAATACCGCGAAAAGCAAATATCGGGTTTCCGGGAAGACCAAAGGATATCCGTGCGTCATTCTCGTCGCCTACGTAGCTAATGCTCTTTAGCTGCCTAACTTTTGCAACTGATGGTCGAATTGCGTATCGGTCGTTGACTTCAGTCATTACCAGCCATTTCTGGCCATTCTTACCAACCATCTCGCTTCGCCGGAGAAGGCTGCCCGAATTGTGCAGGTCGATGAAATTATCCGGAAACTCCGGATAGTCAAGAATCTCATAATCATCAAGGTCGCGAAACTCAGGAACGAATTCGTTTGTTTCTTTAGCATCGACCTCAACAGCCTTGATTTCGACTGAGTTTTCAACGACTCGTTCGGCGGTAAATATTGGAGCGGTGAGAGTTAGATAAGCGTACACAAGAACCGTTCCAACCAGAAAGGTTGCAACCGATACGAAAGACCAAAAAATCCAACGTTTCATTTAATAATACCTCCAAGGATTGTAACACGCATTTAGACACCGAATGATGTATATTGTTCCTGATATGGCGAAATATCGCATAGGTTTAGGTGTTAGCGGCGGGATCAATGTGTCGGTAGCCCGCACGTAAGTAAGGGCTTATGGTGGGAGATGGGCACTTCCTCACGATCGGGCTACCGACACGCTCCGCGATACTATGAAGAAATACAGGATAGGTTTAGGCGTCACGGGCGGGATCGCGGCTTATAAGGCGGTTGAGGTGATGCGGCTGCTGCAGAAGTCGGGGTGCGAGGTGTCGGTGGCGATGACGCGGCATGCGACGGAGTTTGTCCAGCCGCTGACGTTTCGGGCGTTGACCGACAAATATGTGATCGTCGATGATTACGACCCGGCAAATCCCGATCCGATCGCGCATATAAATTTTTCGCAGGAGATCGATCTGCTTCTGGTTGTTCCGGCGACAGCAAATATCATCGCAAAGTTTGCGAACGGTGTCGCCGACGATTTTCTTTCTTCCACTTATCTCGCTTCGAATGCTCCCGTTTTGATCGCCCCGGCGATGAACACGACGATGTGGGAAAACGCGGCGACGCAGCGGAACATCGCGCAGCTAAAAAACGACGGTGTACATTTTGTCGAGCCTGTTGCGGGTGAATTGGCCTGCAAGACGGTCGGCACGGGAAAGCTTGAAGATGTTGAGAACATTGTCGAGCAGGCACTTTTTTTGTTAGAGACAGGAGACGGGAGACGGAAGACAGGAGACAGGAGACAGGAGACGGGAGACTCTCTTTCAACTTCTCCTGTCTCCAGTCTCTTGTCTCCTGTCTCGAATATGCGCGGCGAGCATATTCTGATAACTGTGGGCGGAACTAGGGAAGCGAT
>JBOGOW010000147.1:0-8328 GCA_050748285.1 Pyrinomonadaceae bacterium | reverse complement strand
GCCTTCGGCGTATTGATGCGGCTGTTCGAAAGTCGCCTTATCGCCGATTTTCTTTTCATCAAAAATAACGATGTCGGCGGCAAAGCCTTCGCGGATCTGTCCTCGGTCGCGGAGCCCAAAAGTTTGCGCCGGAAGCGACGTCATTTTGCGAATCGCATCTTCTAGCGTGATTATTTTCAACTCGCGAACGTACCGGCCGAGAACGCGTGCGTTGTTGCCATAACCGCGCGGATGCGGCACGCCCGAGCCGAATTCGCGTACGCCGCTGTCGGCCGCTATCATCGTAAACGGTTGCCGCATAATGTTTTGCACGTCCTCTTCGTTCATTGACCGATATACCATCGACGCTCCGCCTTTGTCATACATCTCAAGTATCTGATCGATCTGCGCGTCCAGTTTTTTCTTGCCTTGTGCTATTTGGGTGATTTCGGCGATGTTCTTGCCGTTGTAGCTCGGCTCGGCACGGTAGCTGGCAACGTAAGCGTAGCTGTAATCCGGAAAGCCGCGATCTTTTAATTCCTTTTTCATTTCTTCGATGATCTTTGCGCGTGTCGTTGGATCGGCGATCCGTTTCCGTCCTTCGTCGCGTCCGCCCGCAAGTGCCCAACTCGGCATACGCGAATCCAGCGAGGTCGAAGACGCGGTATATGCATATTGATCTACTGTAACGGTCAGCCCGCGGGCGCGAGCCGCTTCGACAAGTCCGATCGTGGTTGGAGTTTGTCCCCATAATCGTTTTGACGAAATTTTAAAGTGCGAGATCTCCACCGGCATATTAGCTTGTTCGCCGATGTCGATCGCTTCGGTAACGGCGGCAACAACTTTGCCTTCTTCGTTTCGAATATGGCTAGCGTAAATGCCGCCGTATTTTGCCGCGGCCTTTGCAAGTTCGACCACTTCGTCAGTTTTTGCGAAAGTTCCCGGCAAATAGATCAATCCGGTCGAAAGCCCGACCGCGCCTTCACGCATCGCTTTCTCGACCAGTGCGTTCATTTTCTGCTGTTCTTCGGCGGTCGGTGAGCGGTCGTCCAGTCCCATCACGCTCGAACGAACCGAGTTGTGCCCGATCAATGTTGCCAAATTCACCGCCAAAGGTTTCGTCGAATATCGTCCAAGAAATTCGCCGATGTCAGTATTCGAACCGCCGCAGTTTCCGGTGACCAGCGACGTAACACCCATTCGCACAAAATTCTCAGCATTCGGGTTATCGAATATGTCTTCGGTATGCGCATGAACGTCGATAAATCCCGGCGCGACGATCTGATTTTTCGCGTCGATAGTGTTCGCCGCCCGCGCGTTTTCAATGCGTCCGACTTTTACAATCCGGCCGTCCTTGATCGCGACCGAGCCTCGAAACCACGGATTGCCGGTTCCGTCGATGATTCGCGCGTTTGTAATAACAAGATCGTAGGCTGGAGGCGATTGTGAAAACGTCGTAGTGTTAAAGCCGGAAATCAAAATTGAGGCAATTAGAAGAAACGAAAGATTTTTCATAAATAATAAATGCCGTGAAATGAAAAAATAGTCAACCTCTGTGATTGAAAGTCAACATATTAAGTCTAAATTGAAATCTGTTAAAATTAGCCATTGGAATAATAAAGGCCTCAAAATACATCTTTATACAATAAAGTTAAAAAAAATTGCTTTTTAATTTTAATGACTGACGTGAAATTATGCCTTCTATAAAAATGAATATTTTTCTCTTATTTACTGTATCGATACTAATCTTTCTGTCGGCGGCGCCGGCAGCGACGGCACAGGAAACGCGCGGATCGATTTTTGGCACCGTATCGGACCAAAACGGGGCGGTTGTACAGGGCGCTGCCATTACAGCAACTCAGCAGGCGACGAACCTGAAATTTAACGCAGTGACGAATCGGGACGGAAATTTCCGATTGCCGCTTTTGCCGGTTGGCGAATACAACGTCAGCGTTTCGGCCACGAATTTCCGGCCTTATTTACAGCCGGATATCGGTTTGCGTGTGGGCGAGGAGCGGCGGTTCGATGTGAGATTATCCATTTCGTCGGCCGTGGCCGTCGTCGATATCGCGCCGCCGCCGGCAACGGACACCGCTACCGCCACGCTTGCGACGGTCATTCCGGCAGAGCGTGTCGCCAATCTGCCGCTTAACGGCCGGCAGCTTCAGGAATTGGCATTGACGGCGCCGGGCGTTTCGGCTTCGGGCGGTTTTCGGTCATCGGCGTTTAATCAATTCGGTTTAGCGACGCCGACCGATGGTAATGCCGGAGCGTTTTCGGTCAACGGCGCCGGGACGCGCTCGAACGGATTTTTTCTTGACGGAGTTGATATCAATATTCCTGAACAGGGCGTTATCTCGTTTCCGCCGATAGTCGATTCGATTCGCGAATTTCAAATTCAAACCAACAATTTCAGTGCTGAATATGGCAGGTTTTCAGGATCTATTGTCAATTTTGTTACAAAATCCGGCACAAACAAATGGCATGGGAGCGCTTACGAATTTTTTCGTAACGACTCATTAGACGCAAACGACCCATTTTTGAAAGCAGCCGGTTTGCCGCGTTCGGTACTCAGACAAAATCAATTCGGTGCGAACATCGGCGGGCCGATATTAAAGGACAAGATATTTATTTTCGGATCATATGAGGGTAATTACGTCCGGCAAGGCACCGGCGCATTTACCTCAAACCTTCCGACGTTCGAGCAGCGCGCCGGAATAATCAATTACACGCAGTTTACCGACATTAATGGAGACGGTCAGATCGATCCCGGTGAACTTTCTCCTGCAACATTAAACGTCAACGTAAATCCTATTTCGGCTGCGGTTCTGGATGGTTTTATTCCGCTTCCGAATTCAACATCGCCCGGTGCAAATTTCATTACTGACGGAGTTCAAAGCCTGGATGAAAATGCGTATTCGATTCGGGGCGACGCTCGGTTTACGGATAAGGACGCGCTCTTGGTGCGGTATTCATACGACGATCAGCGACAGTTTTTCCCATTTGACATTTTCTTTGTCTCGGCGTCGCTGCCGGCTTTCCCGTTTCCGAATCCTGAACGACGTCACTCTCTTGCGGGTTCATATACGCGAACATTTACCCAGAACTTTATCAACGAAGTACGCTTTGGCTTTAATCGTCAAATCAACCCGATACCGAGTGGGACGACAATCGATCCGGCTTCGATAGGGTTGCCGAATGGCCTCGAACAAAACCAATTTTCGCGCGGTCTGCCGATCATTCGTGTGACCGGTTTTGGCGGAACCGGCGGACAGCCGTTGACCGATAATCTTGGAGCCTCGACTACCACTCGAAATCTTTATCAGTATATCGACAATGCAACCTGGATAATCGATGACCACACCCTGCGTTTCGGGGGTGAATTTCGATCAGCCGAAATCGACCAGACGCAGTTTCGCCCCCTGCGCGGCGCATTGACGTTTAACGGCTCGCGAAATGGAATAATCAACCCGTTAGTCCCCGGGAACGCGGCTGTGGCAGCACTTGCAGACTTTTTACAAGGACTGCCGGCTCAGGCTCAAATCTCTTCGGCAGATCCCAGACGTATATTTCAGACTCGGGGGTTTCATACTTATATTCAAGACGAATGGCGAGCCAATGACCGTCTAAACTTAAGTCTTGGTTTGCGATATGAGCTTGACACGCCGATAGATGAAGCAGAGGGCAGGATATCGAATTTGATTCCAGGTGTCGGAAATTTTGTTATTGGTTCGTCTGAGCTGCCGCGGCTTCATCGTTTTGACCGAAACAATTTTGCACCCCGATTCGGTGCGGCTTATTTGCTCACAAAAGACGGCAAAAACGTGATTCGCGGCGGCGGCGGAGTTTTTTATGACAACGGCGTTTTGCAGGATCGTTTCGGAACCGCACGAGCGAACGCTCCGTTTGCGATCACGGCGATCGACAATAATCCTTCACCGTTTCCTTCGACCGGCTCGGCGGACACTCTGACGCGATTGCGAGGCGCCGGAGCGGCGACAAGCGCGGCTTCGGTTGATACTAATTTCAGCACGCCCTACGCGATACAATGGAATCTGAATTTCCAGCGCGAAGTTTTATCGAACACGCTTGCCGAGATCGCATATGTCGGACGTCGCGGCCAGAATCTTTCGCGGCAGTTGAATATAAATCAGATCGTTGCGGCAAACAGTCCGGCGGCCGCTTTTGCACCGGTCGGCTCGCGCCCGTTTGCCGGTTTAGACACGCCCGTCGAAGCTCGCTTTGCCAACGATATTATTCAGCAGCAATCGACCGGCAGTTCAATCTATCACTCTTTTCAGGCAAAGGTAGAACGCCGTCTGACAAAAGGTAGTTCATTTCTCGCGGCCTACACATGGTCGAAATCGATCGACACGGCATCCGGCATAGGTACCGGACAGGACGACCGCCCGCAGGACAGTTTTAACGCCGCCGCACAACGGGCCGTTTCGAATTTCGATACTCCGCATCGTTTTGTATTCAGTTCGACATTCGCCTTGCCGTTTGGCAAGGGGCAAAAATATCTTTCGAACGTCGGCGGCGTTTTCGGTTTTTTGATCCGTGATTGGCAGACAAACAGCATCACGACTTGGCAATCTGGACAACCGTTTACTGTTTTCGTCGGCTCGTTCGATGCAGTGACCGGCATTTCAAACCGCCGCCCAAATCTTGTCGGAGATCCGTTTTCAAACGTGCCTGATGGTTTTGCTTTTAATCCCAACGCATTTGCCGTACCGCCCGCCGGACAGCTTGGCAATGTCGGACGAAACACCGTTCGCGGCGGCTCATATTACAACTCCGACTTTGGTGTTACGCGGACTTTTTCACTGCCGTTTTTGGGCGAAGGCGGCAATCTGCAATTTCGCTCGGAATTTTTCAATATCTGGAACACCGTAAACTTTACGCGGCCTGTTCAGAATCGCAGCAGCCTGGCTTTTGGCAGCTTTGCCTCGAACGCTACGTCGCCGCGCGTGATACAATTCGGGGTTAAGGTGAATTTTTAATTTTTGCCGCAGAGGACACAGAGTTTGATGAATTATTTGATAAAACTTCGCGTTCCGGCGGCTTTGCATTAAGCAATATCTAGGTACGAAATGTACTCTAATTTAATTTTCTCTTTGTTCTCTGTGGCTAAAAAACCATGAAAGAAAACAAATATTGGCTGTTCCCGTTATTTACCGATCACGATAATTATGATCGCGGGATGGACAAGTTTACTGATTTTCATCTCTACACCGGATCGCAATGCAACCGGCAGTGTGATTTCTGCATAGTTTCCGGACGGCCAGACGGCTGGTACGCGCCTTTGACCGAAGAAATTCTGGATGCCGCACTCGAGCTCGTTCCGGCGGACGGAACTATTAAATTTTACGGCGGCGAACCGACGATCGATCATAAAAATTTGATCTGGGCGATCAAATATCTTCGCGCCAAAGATTTTCATGGGTGGTTCACCGTTTTTTCAAACGGCATTTTGGCTGAACGTGTTATCGACATTCTCGAGGCCGATAAAAAAACAGACGTCGTTTTGAATTATTCGATTTTGCACGGCTTGGACGCCGACCCGATACCGCCACTGTCACTGCGAATTCTAAAGGAATACGAGGCCGACAATCCGAACCGTCTCTACGCCTCGCACGCTGGGGTTTTTCCGTTCGGACGCGGCGTAGAATTTGTTGAAAAAGTCGGCGAGCATCATGTGATCGAGCGGATGGAAACATCGTTTGATAAAAAGAAAGAGATCGGCGAAATTGACGAAGAGGCGGCCGAAGCGGCCCGGAAAAATGGCTTTCGCTCATGTCCAAAATGCCGTCCGGTGCTGCGTTCCGACGGGCGGTTTCATGCGTGTCCATTCGCCGTTGAATCCGACAGCAGGCATTACGATCTTGGCCGGCTCGGGAAAACGAGCGAGACGGAGGTTGTTGAGAATTTTCAAAAATTTCTCGATTGGGTCGATGAAACCCTTGAACCCGAAGCGGCCCGACGCGACATACATCCGTGTCTTGTCTGCACGCATCACCTTGAAAAACTTCCCGCATTTCGCGATACGGAATTGAAGCGTAAGCGTTCCAGTTTGCTCGAGCTCATAACGTGAGGAAATCCTTAAATTGGCTTTGGCTGATCTCTCCGGCTTTGATTCTGATCATAGCGCTTTTTGGCGGGAGTCTTTTTTTTAACATTGCCGGAAGCCTTGGATTTTTTTCGCCCACAGGCAACGGCTCATTTTCTATCGACGGCTATACGCAGATCGGGGACGACCGCGAAGTTATTACGGCATTTTGGTTTACCTTCGTCTTAACCTGTGGTTCAACGATTCTGTCGGCAATTTGCGGCGTCGCCCTCGCCGTTTGGCTGCGTCGGCAAATGCAAAACAGCATAACGCTGCGAACGCTGCTGCAGATTCCGCTGGCGGTGCCGCATCTCGCAGTTTCTCTGATTCTCTTGAATCTGCTGACTCCGAGCGGAATTTTTTCGAGAATTGTTTATCAATTGGGCTTGATCGAAACGCCTTCGGAATTTCCGATTCTCGTCGCGGATGAATACGGCTTTGGAATCATCGCAGCCTATGTTTTAAAAGAAACGCCATTTATCGCGCTCATCGTTTTGACTGTTCTCACTCGAATTGGCAATGAATTTGAGCAGGTCGCAATGAATTTGGGCGCGTCCGTCTGGCAGCGGTTTCGTTTTGTCACCTTGCCGCTAATCGCGCCTTCAGCGGTGTTTTCATCGCTGATCGTATGGGTGTTTGTCTTTGGCGCGTTTGAAATTCCATTCATACTTGGACGAACTTTTCCGACGATGCTTTCGGTCGTCGCACAGCGAAAATTTAACGCCACCAACCTCGCTGAAAGGCCGGAGGCTTTTGCCTTGGCCGTTCTGATGACGATCATTGTAATGGTTTTTGTCTGGATCTATCTCAGATCTACCAGGAACCTCATTGAATTTGAAAAAACGTCGATTTTTTAGCTGTTGATTTTCGCAAAGTAAGGAAGAAAGATACAAGATCAGCTAATTTTAAAGAGTCACAATTGGAAGCTGCACGACAACGTAAAAAAATTGCTGTTTTAGTTTTTGGGCTGGTTATTGTCTTTCCGCTAGTCTGGTTAATCACCCAGTCCTTCGCCGCAAACTGGAGATTTCCGACGACTATCCCCTCAGAGTGGAGTTTGCGTGCGTGGAGTTATCTGTTCGATCCGGCATCGGGTATATCGGCGGCTTTAACAAGCAGTTTGGCGATCGCCATCATAGTAACCATTTTGGCGATAATTCTTGCATTGCCGGCCGCGAGGGCGATAGCTCTGCACAATTTCAGAGGCAAAAATCTCGTCCTTTTCGCCCTGCTTTTGCCGATTTTGTCGCCGGCCGTTGCTACTACAATTGGCGGACACGCACTTTTTTTACGGTATAATTTAACTGATTCATTGCTTGGTGTGATTTTGGCGCATTTGATACCGACCGTGCCTTATTGTGTTTTGACGCTGACCGGGAGTTTTTCGCGTTTGGACGTCGATCTGGAAGCGCAGGCCAGAACCTTAGGTGCAAATCCGCTCCAGGTTTTCAGGCATGTGACGCTGCCGTCGATTGCTCCGGGGCTTATCGTATCGGCCGTTTTTGCGTTTTTGATTTCGTGGAGCCAATATCTGACGACGCTCCTTATCGGCGGCGGCAAGATCATTACACTACCGTTGATCCTTGTGAATTTTCAACGAAGCAGCGACCAAGCCGTCACCGCCGCTTTGACAATAATTTTTCTGGTTCCGACAATTGTTTTTATCGCGGTCACGGCAAGATTTTGGCAGAAAGTCTAGCGTGTTGATTTTTTACATTAGATAGTAAAGCGAAAGAAAAATTAACCACAGATGGACACAAATAAACACAGATCAAGAGGTGAATTACATCGGGCGTAATATCATAAATCTGTGTCCATCTGTGTTTATCTGCGGTTGAAAAACTCAAGGTTAAAAAAATAAGATTTCTGATGAACAAACTACGATTTTTATTCACCGTATTTTTGTGTTTTTTGATTTTGTCCTGTCAAAATCGGAGCACGCCAAAATTTGCATATACCGATTTAGCCGGAGCTGACTGGCGCCGGATCGAAACATTGGCACGGGGCACGAGTGTTAATTTTGCAATGTGGGCCGGCGATGAAAATCGCAATCGGTTTTTTCAGACCTACGCCGCCGACGAACTAAAGAAAAAATACAACATAGATCTGAATATTATCCCGCTTGGCGACACGGCTGAGGCGATCAGCAAACTACTTAATGAAAAATCCGCAGGCAAGAACGACGGTGGCTCGATCGATATTATCTGGATAAACGGCGAAAATTTTCGAACGGCAAAGCA
>JBOGOW010000146.1:0-8336 GCA_050748285.1 Pyrinomonadaceae bacterium | reverse complement strand
AATCAAGATCGGGCAACGGATTCTTAGCCGCCAAACGCTTTCCTCCGACGATGCGCGTACCGCCCTTGTTTACACGCGGGCTTTTGCAAAAAAATGCAGAAGCCCGCACGTGAGTAAGGGCGATACGCGCAACCCCGTGCAGCGCAAACGCGAAAAGACTGGAACGCAGGCATCCCTGCCTGCTTCGAGTGCGGAATGCGGATTGCAGATTGCAGAATGCGGACAGGAATGTCCGCGTTCCATTGCACAAGCCCGCACGTAAGTAAGGGCGATACGCGCAACCCCGTGCGGAATGCGGATTGCAGATTGCAGATTGCGGACAGGAATGTCCGCGTTCCTTACGGGTCGGTGTTGGCAAGCGGAAGTCTGCTCACTAAATACAAATACGACACGGTGGGAAGATTAGTCGAGACGCAACAGGGTGCACAATTTTGGAAGTTTAAGTATGATGATCTTGGAAGATTGACGCGGCAAAAACTTGCGGAGCAGAGGGCGACATCAGATATTCTCTTTAACGTATCCGATCAGACGAGGCAGATGAAGATCGGCACATCGGGGACGGATCAGGTAGCCGAGGATTACACCTTCGACCTGTGGACGGAGTAGATACCGCAATACTTGGAATGGACATTCAGACCTTAATAGTTTTTGCGGCCATTGCGGCGGCGGTTGGCTTTGCGGCTCTATGGCTGGTGCGAAAGGCGAGGGCGTTTTCGGTGAAGAAAGACTGCGGTGATGATTGCGGATGCGGGAAAACAACGAATAATGGATAGTGGACAGTGGATAACGAACAATGGAAAATAGTTGCGGAGTTTTGATCTATAATTTTCGTTATCGGTTTTTGTCCCTTGAGTAGAGACCACACATTTCTTACACCCGGCGTGCGTTCGATGTTTCTTTCGACGCTCGCTTTTTCTTTGGCAAATATCTGCGTCAAGCAGGTCGCACATATTCCGGCGATGGAGATCGTCTTTTTTCGCTGCGCAATCGCATCGACGCTGTGCTTTATCGGTTTGCGACGCGTCGGCGCCGATTGGAAGGGCACGAATCGCACGCTGCTCATTCTTCGCGGAGTGTTTGGAACGACGGCGCTTTTTTTGTTTTTTGTAACGCTTCAAAATATACCGCTTGCGTCGGCGATGACGATCCAATATCTCTCGCCGATATTCACGACCATCATCGCAATTTTCGTTTTGAGCGAGGGCGTAAAAAGATTGCAATGGCTATTTTACGCGATAGCGTTTTCGGGTGTTCTGCTAATCGAACAATTCGACCCTCGCATTTCACCGTTCTTTCTTGCTATCGGGATTATTTCGGCGTTCTGTTCGGGGATGGCATATAATCTTGTTCGCACGATGAAGGGCAAAGAGCATCCGCTCACGGTCGTTTTACATTTTCAGCTCGTCGGCGTGTTGGCCGGATTTGTAACTTTGTTTTTCAATTGGAAAACACCGGTTGGCTGGGATTGGTTTTTTCTATTCCTCGTCGGAATACTTTCACAGCTTGGGCAGATATTTTTGACAAATGCGTTGCAGAAAGAGCGTGTAGCTGGAGTGGCGATCATAAACTACACCGGCTTAATTTATGCTTTGCTTGCAGGTGCGATCATTTTTGCCGAGCCGCAAACTTCGGAGTCGCTTGCCGGGATGCTCCTGGTCGTCTTCGGCGTGCTGCTGAGCGTGGTGTATAGTAACCGCAAACGCGAGATCGAAAAGATCGAGGCGACGGCGGGATAAGGCAACTGAAAATGGAAAATGGAAAATGGAAATGAAGAGCATTTGATCGATATTTAACTTACTCTTTCGATGGCATTATTTTCTATTTGTTTTTTATTTTCGATCGTCCATTTTCCATTTTCCGTTGTCCATTGTCCGTTTCCAGATTATGAAAGCAGCGATCTTAACTATCAGCGATACGCGAACCGAGGAGACGGATGCTTCGGGCGATCTGCTGGTTGGATTACTGTCGGAGTTTGGCGCGACGGTGATGGGGAAATGGATTGTGTCGGATGACTTGGACGTCATTCGCGAAAAGCTGCTCGAATTGTGCGAGGCCGGCAACATCGATCTGATAATCACCACCGGCGGAACTGGATTTGCGCCGCGCGATAATACGCCGGAGGCGACAATGGCAGTTATCGAACGCGAGACTCCCGGAATTGCCGAAGCGATGCGGCGTGAATCGGCAAAACACACGCCGATGGCGATGCTTTCACGCGGCGTTTGCGGCATTCGCGGCAAGACGTTGATTCTGAATTTTCCGGGATCATCAAAAGCCGTTGCGGAATGCTTCGAGGTCGTGCGGCCGGTGCTGACACACTCAATTAAATTGATCTCCGGCGATACAAAACACCGCTAGAATATGAAAAAGCGATTATTCTTTATCACTACACTGTCTCTGGTCTTGATCGGTTCGGCTGAACTCAAACAGTATTCGGCAATCGGGCAAACGAAAACCGCTGCTCGACCGGCTCCAAAATTCAATTCGTTTTTGCGTACGGAATTATTTTTTGGAATGGACAAGCCGACCGGCGAGCAGGTTACGGAAACTGAGTGGCAAAAATTTGTCGAAGATATAGTTACGCCCAGATTTCCCGACGGTTTGACGATTGACGACGCTTTGGGTCAATACCTCGACGGCAAGACGCTTGTTCGCGAAAAGAGCAAACAATTAATTCTGATCTACCCGCGAAAATTCAAGACCACATCAAGCCGCAAGATCGAGGAAATCCGCTCTGCTTACATAAAAGCGTTCGATCAGAAGTCGGTGCTTCGCGTTGATCTGCCGCATGCCGTGCTGGTTTCGTTTTGAAAAATTACTTGCAGGCTACTGACATACGCGCGAATAAGGGCAGAAACGCGAGTGTTAACGAGCGTGCTTCCTCGAACTGTCGAGTCGCGGACAGAGCCCTTACACGTGCGGGCGGCGAAGCGGGGGACACACTTACCTTTTCGTAGAATTCAGAATAAACGCAGCGATATCGCGTTTCAGTTTTGCGATCGAGCCTTTCTCGATATACATCATATGGCCGGCGTCGTAGTATTCGAAATGGATGTTTCGACGCAGTGTCGGGTCTAGGTTCATTGCAGAAAACGTATATTCGGCGGCATAGAACGGCGTTGCCATATCGAAGTAGCCCTGTGCGACGAAGATCTTCATATAGGGATTTTTCCCCATCGCGTCTTTTAACCTAAAGCTCGTATCCGCATATTGATTGGTAACGTTGTAGTTCCACGGTGCGGTAATTCCGCCGCCGAGAATGTAATATTCCACGTCCGATTTATAGCCGAGTTCGCCGCGCACATAACCATTGAAAGCCGAGGTGTATGGCGGTCGAATCGCGTTTATCGAAGGGTCGCTGTCGGGGTTGTCGCTTGCCGCGTCGCGGTCGATGCCTTTGAATCGGCTGTCGAGACGACCGGTGGTTCGGCGTTCGCTTCGCAAGAGTTCCTTATTGAATTCACCGAGCTCTACGCGGAAATTATTTCGCTCGACAAAATCTTTGCTCAGACCCGTTAGCGAACCGAACTTTTCTGCGAGAGCATTTCGTTCGGAATCGGAAAGACTGTCGATCTTTAACATCGCGGGCGCATATTCCGTCGCCGCAAATTTGCGCGCCTCTTCGACAACTTGATCTATCGGGCGGGACTGAAGTGCAGACGACAGCTTTTTGTGATACCACGCGGTCGCGGTATAACTCGGAAGCATCAGTATCAGCGGCAGGTCGTTGTTATCTGCAAAACGAATCGTTTGAAAATTCATCACTGTCGAAATTAGGGCGATCCCGTTTAAGGCAATTCCGTGATCGAACAGCCAATCCGATAGTCCGGATGCCCGCGTCGTTCCGTAGCTTTCACCAACCAAGTAAAGCGGTGAAAGCCAGCGTTCGTTTCGCCCGAGATACATTCGAATAAATTCACCGACCGACTCAATATCGCCGTTGACGCCGAAAAATTTGGTGCCAAGATCGGGGCGAGCCGCACGTGAATAACCCGTGCCGACAGGGTCGATGAATACGAGATCGGTTTCGGGAAACCACGATTGCTGATTGTCTTCCATTTCAAACGGCGGCGGCGGCATCGTGCCGTCATCAAGCATTTTTACACGCCGAGGCCCGATGGCACCGAGATGAAGCCAGACGCTCGCCGAACCAGGACCGCCGTTGAACGAAAACATCAATGGACGACCGGCCGGAGCATCATCAAGGGTGTAAGCCATATAGAAGATACGGGCCTCAGTATCACCCGTAACTGCATTTTTTATCGGCATAAATCCGGTCGTTGTTGTGTAATTCAACTGTCGTCCGCCGATGCGAATGGAATGTTTCTTCACGACGGGCGGTTCTTCCGGCAGAGCCGCCGGTGCCGGCGTAGGCCGCGGCGTTTCCGACGGTCGTGGAGTCGGCTGTTGAGCAACGCTCGAAAAGGTTAAAAGTGATAGCAATGCGAAAAGAACGGTGAATTTCATATGTAGTTTTTATTTGATAATTTCGCTTGCGACGCTGCCATTTATTATGGTGCCGGTGCAATGCGACGTCCATTCGAAAGGGTCGCCGTCATACATAGCAATGTCGGCGTCTTTGCCGATGGCCAATGAGCCGACGCGTCCATCGACGCCGAGAATTTTTGCGGCGTCTATCGTGATCGCAGCCAAGGCGTCACGCTGCGAAAGTCCGTTTGCGGCGGCCATTGCAGCTTCAAAAAGCACGATGCGTGTTTTGGGCACATAGCCTTCGTAACCGCTTTGTAGAGCAACGGGAATTCCGGCGGCACGAAGTTTCGAAGTGTTCTCAAGTGAAAGGTTCGCACGGTCACCGCCGGGCCGTGCCATTGTTGCGTGGACGATAACCGGGAAGCCAGAGGAGCGTATTTCGTTGATGACCGTATGGCCATCTGCGGCGCCGTCGAGCACGATCTTTATGCTAAATTCCTTTGCGATGCGAATGGCGGTCATTATGTCCTGTGCGGCTTCGGCTGTAACTAGAAGCGGCACTTCGCGGTTGATGACGCGCATCATTATTACGGATTTCAGATCTTTCGGTTTCTCCGATTTGGCATTGTTTTCCTGAGCCTTTATCAATTCGGAGCGGAGCATCGCAGCTTGTTTGCCGCGTGTTCCAGGCGATTTTCCGGCTCCCGCGTTTGCGGCGTCGCCGAGCGTTACGGCGATCATCGCGGTCGGGACGATCGTCGCTTCATCGACATTCTTTCCCCATGTTTTCGCGATCATTGTCTGTCCTGATATCAATGCCGACGGCTGATGTCCGGTATGGATTGTCGTAACGCCATATTGACGCACGACTTCGACAAGCCGTTCCTGCGCATTGTATGCGTCGGTCGCGCGAAGTTCGGGCTGGAGCGAGGCTCCGCCGTCGAGCGCCATCTGATCGTGCGGCTGATTGAGATAACCGTTCAAGCCGATAACGGTATGGGCATCTATTAAGCCGGGCGTTACGACCTTTGCATTGATCACGCGATAGTTCGAAGGAATTGTGATCGATGTGGCAGTTCCGACCGCTTCGATCTTGCCATCTTTTACGAGTATCACGCCGTTCGTGATCGACTCGCCCGTCATTGTCCAAACCGTCTCTCCTTTTACGGCGATCTGTGCGTTCACAAACGAGACGGAGATTAATAACGCAAAGAAGCAAGGAAGCAAAGACGCAAAAAGTTTAATAAAAGAGTTCGATATTCGCATGTATTTAGCTTCCTTTGCGGCTTTGCGTTTTAGCAACTTTGCGTTTAAATTTCGATTCACCATTAGTTTCCACCTCCGATGTCGCCGTCGAAACAGTCGATATCGATGTGCATATCGCCGTCGTCGGTCGCGCCTTTGCCGCCGACCGCAAAGATGTAATCTTTGGCGTCGCTGCGGTCGAAGACTTTTTTACCTTCTACATAAGTCTGCAAAACATGAGTGTAAACACTCAGCGGATCGCCGGAAAGCACTATAAAATCAGCGTCTTTACCGACTTCGAGCGAACCGATGCGGCTGTCCAGATCGAGCATTTTTGCGTTCGCCATCGTCATCCCGTAGAGTGCGGCGTCGCGCGACATTCCGGCTCGAACGGCGAGGCCGGCTGAACGTAGAAACCAACGCGAATCGGTGATTCCGTCGTCGGTATGAAACCCGACCGGAGCGCCGGCCTTTTCAAGAGCGACCCCGTTTTTGAAATCAACATCCACGGTTTCGAGTTTTCCGCCAGGAGCGTCGATCATAATTATCGATGACGGAGCTTTCGATTTTGCGATTTCGTCGGCGACCTTCCACGCCTCGGAAACGTGATGAAGAACAATGCGGAATCCAAATTCCTTCGATAGCCGCAATGCGGTCATAATGTCGTCGTGCCGATGCGTATGAAAATGAACGGTTCGCTTTCCGTCGAGCACTTCGATCAGCGTTTCCATCGCGAAGTCGCGCGGCGGTAATTTCGTTTTATCATTTCCGGCTTTCGCGATCTTTTCTTTGTATTCCTGTGCCTTGATGAATTGTTCGCGGACGAGAGCCGCCGATTTCGCGCGGGTTCCGGGAAATGTGCCGCCGCCGGTGCGAATCGAATTCGTTCCGTTTGCAAATTTGATCCCGCCCATATATTTGCCGTTTTTGTCGTAAATGAGCAGGTCGTCGATCTTGGCAGCGTCGTCGCGCAGCTTTAGGTAAAGCGTCTGCCCGCTGTCGAGATGACCCGAACCGGGCATAACATTCGCGGTCGTAACTCCGCCTGCCTGAGCGCGTTGAATGCTCGATGCACGCGGATTTACGCTGTCCAGAATTCGGACGTCGGGTTGAATCGGTGCGGTCGAATCGGCTCCGGCCGGCCCGCCGATATGGCTGTGCGAATCGACAAGTCCGGGCATTATTGTTTTACCCGCGAGATCGATTTTGTCCATGTCGGATGTGATTTGGACCGAATTTACATCGCCGATAGCGACGATCATTCCGTTCCGAATTATCAGCACGCCTTGCTCGATCGGCTGGCCGACGATCGGGATAATTCTTGCGTTTATGTAAGCCGTCGGGCGCGTTTGTGAGCTAACGGCGAATGTCAAAACGCCGGATAGAACTATTCCAAGAAGCATGTTCTTCATCATTCGAACCTCTTTGATTTATCGTTTTGCTTTGAAATTACTTTGAACCCAGATTACGCAGGTTGATAACATTTTGGCGTCAGTCTTATCAAATCGTTAGTTAAAAGAGAGCCAAGAGCTGCCGGCTTAGAGCCTTCAGCTAGTTTTCCCTCGAAAAGCCTCGGTTCCGGGGTTTACCCGTAGGTACAATGTTCTTAATGTGTAATCCGCGTTGAAATTACTTACAGATAACTTGCAACGAAATAAAACAACTGTCAAATCCCAAGTGGAATTTGTCAGATTCGGTAGTGTTCTAATCTTGCGGAATCATGGCTTCCGTTTCTTTCGTGAACTCCGAGTGCTTTGCTTTGCGTCCTTTGTGTTTATGTGATTTTAAACACCAAGAAGACAGAGGAACCCACAGAGATCACAAAGATCGATACCTCAGAGTTTGAGTCTTCAACGATTGAATTTAAAGCAATTCATTTTCCGATTCTGATTTTTAAATTCACGCCGACAGCATCGATCCTTGTTTGGTTTGCTTGCAGGTTGCCGCGATGAAAGTAAAAAAACTCACCGGAAATATGGCTGTCGAATTTTCTGGATAAGCCAGCTGCAAATTCGTAAACCGTCCATTGATCTGCGTTGAAATCGTAAAAAGGTTCTATCGAAGAGTAGATATCGAAAACCTTCTTATCGTGGCTGCTTATAGGAAAATTGACAGTCGTACGATTGCGGTATCGGGTCGAATCCGAACGCGAATTCCGAATTCTGCGCTCTATCCGATTGCGGTTCTTTATCCCAAATCGGTTCCAACTTTTTCCGACCGTGGCGTCAAACCGGATGCGGTGTTCGTAATCCCATCGAAACCGATTCGAACGCGAGGCTCGATACAAATATGTCGGAGAAAACGAAAGATATTTGTTAAGGATCACATCAAAGCCTGCACCGATTCGCTCGTCATTGAGGTAAAAACCATCACAGCCGATCCTGTTGGTTTGACCGATTAGCAAATTCAAACGGTCTTTCTTTTTCGAGCCGGATGTTGAAGATAATAACGGAATTACAAAAGTATTATCGTTCCGCAGTTCGAAATCATGATCATCAAAAGTTTGAGCCTTTGCGGCGGACGTTATGCAGAGGTAAATTACTACGCAGACAAGTGTTGAAAGTAACAAGGTACGAAAATAACCGCGTCGGCGCGGTAATGGCTGTATAGAGCAATGAACAACAAATTGTGAATTTTTATACTCGATTGTGTATGAACTC